>NZ_JAJBJB010000131.1 GCF_021811845.1 Candidatus Cyrtobacter zanobii
TTCTACTTTAGTAGATATTGATATTGTAAATAAGATTTTTACTCTTGCAGAGTTGATAGAAATATACCAAATTGGCGATAAAACTCTTTCCTACACTCTACTTCAGCTAGCTCTTGCTGAAGGGGGAGATTTGCCGCTCTTTGTGTCTATATTGGCCGCACAGAAAAAGGACTATAATACGCTGGCAAGAATACTTGTGTCTCCATCTGCAAACGATCTGATGAATAAGCCAAATAAAGATGGCGTATCAGCACTTGGACTATTAGTGGCGCGTGGTAATATGCCTGAGGATTTTATTACAAACTTGTTAAAATCAAAAGTAAAAGTAGGTCACGAGATATATTTGCTTGCTTTTGAGAAAAATCAACTATTTTTGAATAAATTGTTATCAAATGGCGCTCAAGACTATGATGTGATAAAAAAACTTATGGATCGTGCTATCACTAAAGGTGATTTTGACTTTTTAGCAAATCTGATAAGGCAGTTCCCTCATCATTATGCTCAGGAACAACTACAGCAGGGCGACATTTTATTACGTACTTTATTGTATGATGCTACGTACGGGACACGGTTTGCGGAACTCCTGATAGCAAATCCACATACAAAACTTGATGGAAGGTACATAACTCAGCCAATTACAGCACTGCAGTACCTTATGGGCTCTGCAGCTCAAGATGGCAATTATACAGAGCTTGCAAAGTGCTTAATAAAAGACCCTAAGTTTTCTTTAAAGGATATACCTATCCCTCTACCTATATGCGAATTGTTGAAAGGGGCGCGCACTGATATGCAAAGGGAGATTATAAGAGAGTTAATAGTAAGTGGTAAGATAAATTTAAACCAATATGTAACATTAGAAAAAAGCAAATTCTCCATTGCTGGGTACATATTCTCTCTTTGTAATGAAGAATTCATAGATGCACTGCTAACACAGGGGGGCGTTGATCTCACTTGTGTTATGATAGGCGAGGATAGTAACCCAGTTAGTGCGCCCGCGCTGCTTGAAGCGCAGCTTAGTAGGGCTATCAGTGATGGTGACGTAGAGACGCAGGGTTTAATACATAGGCTCTTAGCAAGGGTTGCATTGCATAATAATCAAATTTTTAAAAATGATACCATATTTCATCTACCGCTTATGCATTTTCTGTACGCTTCGCCGTATGTAGCCACATCAGATAAATATGCTCTCTTTGAACATCAATTCCTTGGTGACACATTTTCTGGGTCAGATTCAGATTTTGCGATGTTTATGGATAACCTATTAGAACACGCAGGCGATCAAGGGTCACATTGTTTCGAATTTTTAAAAAACTCTATTATGCCAGCAGTACAGAACTTAAGTAATGAACAGAGAATAATACTATTTAACTCTTTAGTTAGGTGGTCAAATCAAGGCAGAGATTTTGAGGGTGAAATTTGTACAATATTAAGTGAAATGATAGAGCGGTGCCAACTTAATATCACAGAATATCATCATTATGATATAAGTGGAAGTGAGGTGACACCACTAGACTATGCCGCCGCCAGTGGTTCTTTAAATGTATTTAACTATGTCCGCAACTTGTATCAGGGGGGTTATAAGCCAAATCCAAAATTGTTATTAAGTGCATGTCTAGGGGGTAACACTCAGATAATTAAGGATGCTTTGAGTATGATGGGTAATGATATTAATTATAGTGCCGTAGATGAGCATGGAAACAACATATTGCACCTTTTAGCATCATCTACAAATACCGTTCAAGGGCGCGACCTACATGATATATTTGATTCTTTATTAAATACAGATAAGAAATGTGTGCCTGAATTGCTAAAGGGTAAAAATGATACAGGCATTATCCCGTTGCTGCTTGCTGTTGCGAATCGGAACTACGAGGTAGTGAGGTTTATGCTGGCAATTCATTCCATAAATATAAATCAGACCGATCAAGATGGAAACACAGCATTATTAATTGCTGTGCAGACTGGTGATCATAAAATGGTTCAGACCCTATTGTCATACGGTGCGGATGTAAACAGGGCAAATAACTCTGGCTTATCACCACTTGCATGCTGTGCCACGCTAGGTGAGGATGGGGGGATCAAGCATGTGAACCATGAGGTTGCAAGAATACTGCTACAGCATGGAGCAGATGCCAATTTTACAGGTGAGAAGGGTCTTTTTACATGGATGTATGATTTACTTGGCAAATTCTGGTTTAATTTTGCTATTGCAAGAGTATTATCTACGTTTTCATCATATACAATTGGTTTTTTTTCATCGCATCTTGATGGACTATTTCGTACTACCATGGATCAATTCTTTGCTAAACGTACTGGTAGGCACGTTAAGGAAAACGTAACACAGCGTATTCTTAAGGCAATGAGCGATGATAGTAACCTTGTTAATGTTGATGATCTATTCATGATAGGTGCATTTAATCCAAGTGTAGTTGGTATAATAGACCTGCTGCGTAAGTATGAATTTTGTTAAAATATGTATAAAAGGTATGGAGACTTACTGATCAAAGAGGATCTCCATGTCCCTAAGATACACCAAGATACGCAGAAATCCCAAGACATT
>NZ_JAJBJB010000005.1 GCF_021811845.1 Candidatus Cyrtobacter zanobii
TGGTAATGAAGATATGATAGGAAAATATGTTAAGAATCAGGGCTGTCAATATCAGCAAATCCACAAAGATATGCAGTTGAAGTTATTCTAGTCCGATACCCCGTAGCTTGCTGCGGGGTTATTCATTCATTTTGGGCAGTACAGCATATCAATTCAAAAGGAAAGTGATCAAAAATTTAGTGTTATAGGTGGTGCAATAAATTATATTTTAAAGGCTGTTGTAGAGACGATTTTTGGCAAATATGATGCTATTGAAAAACTGCCAAAAGGTGGTGGTGCGTTATATAAAATATATGATAGTATCACAAAAAATGCATACTTCATTAGAGGCATTCAGGCGTTACTATCGCTTTATGTCGTAATTACTGCCCTAACGTATTTAATCGGCATCACATCAATAAGTAGGGAGGATTTAACAAAAAGGTTGATCAAAATTGCATTTGTTGCAATTGTAATATCACCAGGAAGCTGGCAATTTATCAGCAATTTCCTCATCCCAATGTTCGTTTTTGGGCCACTTGAGATAATGGGGTATATGATGTCTGCATCGGATGTGCTGTCCTTATTCAAGATTACACCTGATGCAATCAAAAATGATCCACTAATTGTTACAGGGTTCTTAGATGCGCCAATTTTGATCATGATATCATCCACTTTATGGAAAAAGATGGTTGCCATGATGTTTGGTGGTTTGTACGGGTTTATAGTAGCGGGCGTTATAATAATATCGATGTTCTATTATTTGGGGGCAATACTAAAGGCGGCTGTTTCTTATATATTTGCGCTCATAATCACTAGTATGTTATTGCTTGTCTCGCCCGTTATATTGCCAACGATATTATTCCAGCAGACAAAATCCATATTTGATAGTTGGTTTAAGCAGCTAATTTCAACGGCAATGCAGCCTATCATGGTATTTATAGGGCTAGCGCTATTTAATATAGTGATAATAACATTACTACAAGTAGTGTTTAGCTTTGCTGCCTGTGAAACGTGCCTGCTTGGTATAGATGTTGTGGTATTTAAGGGTTGTATTATACCAGGGTACACTTTGATAGGCTATAGTCATATTCCATCTGATGCGGGTGGTGGGCCTTTCATGGTTGCAAGCCAATCACTAATGATGGCCCTTTCATTTTTAATGGTTGGGCATATGGCATTTACACTCCCAGAAATGTTTATAAGAATTATTGGTACAATAGTAACAGGTAGCCCAATACGTGTTGCAACAACGGAAGGGCCTGTTGCTGCATTTGGTGAGATGCTTAAAGGCGGCGCTAATTATGTTACAAGCGGTGCAAAAGGTATTGCATTGAAAGCTGGTAGTATGGCGTATTCAGCTGTAATGAATAGAGGCTCTGGTAGTGGGCATGACGCCAAGGGGCATGGCGCTCAGGGGCACGGAGCCCAGGGGCATGATCAAAGAGGGATTCAGAAGGAGGGTGCTTTAAATAGTGCTTCAGGCGGTGCTTTGAATGATGCACATAAAGAAGGTCTACAAGGTGGTAGATCTGGTCTTGTAAAATTCGATCATAATGTCAAGGTCGACGTGAATGGTGATAAAGTTAGTATAAACGGAAAAGAGGTACAGGGAGATGTGATTAATGTTAATGGTGATAAGATTAGTATTAACGGGAAGGATGTGCAGGGAGAGGTGATTAATATTAATAAAATCAGTATTAATGGAAAAGAGGTTAAAGGTGATAGCACTAGCGGTGATAAAATTAGTATTGATGGAAAAGAGTTACGAAGTTATCTCAAGGAGCTTGATTTAAAGATAAAAGATAGCGTGGAAAACGGTGATTCTGTAGTAAAAATTAATGTAGGAAATGATGTCACTGTTAACGGTAAGGAGTTCAAGGTTGATGAGGGTAATGAGGTTAGGGTTAGTATTGATGGTGATAAGATTAAGGTGAATGGGCAAGAAGTTGATAAAGCTGATAAAAATAATGTGCTGCAGGGCAGTGATGAGAATGCAGCATTAGAGAAAGATAATAAAGGAGGCGTAGGCAAAGAGGAAGAGGGTATCAAAAATATAGATGCAGAGCATAAACTAGGAAGAGATGAAGAAGTAGGGAAGGATGGCACACAACTTGATAGAGATGCGACTGACTTAATGGCTATGATAGGTGTTGAAGGTGTAAGTGAGCAAAAATATAATGATGCTGATGTTCCGCACCAGAAAGAAGAGATGGAAAAAATAGAAAAGCTCCACGAGATGGAGGAAAAGGCGGCAGAATTTAAAGCTGAATATGAAAAGATAGAAAAGATTCATGAAGAAATGGAGAATGCAAAGGCGGATAATCAAGATATAGAGGTTAATGAGGGTAGAAAGATAGACGATAGTGCTGTATTTGAGGATAATAGTCTGTTAGGTAATAAGCCTGTAGATAATTCTGAGCAGGATATGTCAAACGAGGCAAAGCTCCACGAGATGGAGGAAAAGGCGGCAGAATTTAAAGCTGAATATGAAAAGATAGAAAAGATTCATGAAGAAATGGAGAATGTAAAGGCGGATAATCAAGATATAGAGGTTAATGAGGGTAGAAAGATAGACGATAGTGCTGTATTTGAGGATAATAGTCTGTTAGGTAATAAGTCTGTAGATAATTCTGAGCAGGATATGTCAAACGAGGCAAAGCTCCACGAGGTGGAGGAAAAGGCGGCAGAATTTAAAGCTGAATATGAAAAGATAGAAAAGATTCATGAAGAAATGGAGAATGCAAAGGCGGATAATCAAGGTATAGAAGAGGTAAGCGAGGATAGGAAGATAGACGATTCTGCGCCCCAGGCTTCATCAGATAATGTCGATGAGAGAGCAAATTATGAAGATAAGCCAGATGGTGAGTACATGGATAATAGTGCAGGAGATGGTCAAATTGCAAATAATCAAGAAGATAAAGCCTCATATGATAAAAACGAGGATGATGCTGAGGATAAACATAAATAGGGCGAGATAGAAAATATATATATGAAATCAGCGAATAGATTGAAAATGCAAGCCATAATATAGAGCTGAGGCATTACAACGTGGTATAGCATAGGCAATAAAACTTGAGACATTTTTAAAAAATAAATGAATTAGATTTCAATCGATTAATATATAAGATTTGTCTCAACCTCTCATGCCTAAGCTATATGCGCAATATAACGTATTGTAAAATAAGAAACCTCGCGCCACTTTTATATGGATCTAGCTGTATAGCACGATTTAAGACTTTCAACTTGCATACTTAACATGATATACACAGTTTTAAATGTTCTGATGTTCCGCCAACAGCGCACATTACAGGCCTCTATATCTCCCAATGCTTTAAGTACTATTAAGGTGTGGCCTTATAACATAATCAGGGATTATCATCAATATTGTGTGTACAAGTGGCATTGCATACTCTTGTGGAGAGTTGTGCAAAATCAGATAGTTCAATAGGTTCATTCTCGTGATAAGCTACAGAGCTTATAGTCTCTATATTGGAATATTGATCGCATAGTCTTCCATATGCAGCCTTTGATATGTGTTCTGCTAATGTGTAGATTGATTCATCACTATCATCAGACTCAACAAATTCAGTTGTGCTAGCTTTTTTACTATAAAAATCACCGATAAATTCATTGTTGCTCTCATAATCAAAGTGCACATCATTACTTGTAGCATGAAAATCGGAGCATACATCGGTGCTTGCAGCTATCGGCTGTGCTGCACTGAGGCCAGTTTCTAAGAGTATTTGGTGGTACTCTGACCTGGTGGCGGATGTGATATCATTCAGCAGGCGCTGCGTAACCACATTCCTTACCGTCTCATATGTAACTGAATTAATAGCATCATCTATATTAGCAGTTGCAGCCATTCTTGCCATGGTCACAAGATTATTTACAACAAACCTACCACAGTCAAAGCCATTGGATTGTTGCGTGTGGGCTAAATCGATAATTTCAAGATTTATACCGAAATTCGAGAGGTTGGTAAGTGCTGCTATAAACGCACTAGAATTACTTCTTTCTTCTAAAGAAATTCCAAGAGGATCAGTATATATTATTTGTATTGTTTCACCTATTTGTCTAATAAGAACTCCAACCCAGTGATTATTGTTTACTAATATGGGCATGAGCACTATACTGCCACTCATTGCAGCACCGAGCCCTGCGACAACATTATTAGTAATCAACTCTGAATCTTCCATTTGTGCCTGAGCAATAATAGAATAGTTTGTGCCAGGAAGATAATGCCTTAATAGTGTGCTGATATCATCCTCTGTATATAAGTGCGTATCGCCCCGCTCACCTCCATAATGAAGGAGTCGCGTAGACATCATACTAATTGGGTTTAGATACTGTCCTACATTTGTAAGCAAAGTTTTATGTAAAAATTTACCAGTAGCTGTTTTACCGATGCCACTTTTAGATACGCCCATCATACCCAGAAAATTTAGTGTCCACAGGGGGTTTGTGGATGGATTATGCAGATCATCAATATAATGATACGTATCTCTATATATTAAGCTGCTGTCTTCATTTTTATTGTCTGCTCCTAATACATCATAATAATTATCGTCACCAGATTTAATTGTGTCATAAGCACGACCTAATACCTTATTATACAGTTTCATTTCAGGTAATTTGTTATACTTTGATGCCATGCTTGTATATACAGGAACATGGGCATGTGACTTCCGGTCGGTACAACATATGCAGAAATACTGTAGGAAGCTATTTTTTGTTAATATATCATTTAATTTGCGTAGCATGTTATGGTCTATGATATCAGCATAGGATCTCACGCATAACATTCGTCTGCTATCTGCTATTGTATCTAATAAACTACATAATGGCTCATTGTTGCCATTTTCATCCCCAGTTATTCTTATGTCGAAAGAGAGTTTTTTAAGATTTGGTAATAAATTTTTATCCTCAAAAATCCTTTGAATATACGCAAATCCATCTGTAGTAATTGGATTTTGATCAAGATTCAGCTCGGCAAGATTGCTATTTTCATCAAAGTAATCACTAAAGTCACCGCATATTCTATTAGAAGATAAATTCAGCTTCTCTAATGCACGCATATCTTTAATATTTTTTAATCCCTTATCACGAATGAGATTGTAGCTTAAATCTAGAGATTTCAGGCTACTGAAGTAACTAATTCCTGTAATGCTAGCACACGGTACTTTTGTAATACAATTATGTGATAGATTCAGCTCTGCTAATGCTGATAGTTCTGCAAGATATGATATAGCATCATCACCTTCCATAGAGTTATAGCTTAAATCTATAAATTTGAGGCTGTTACAATGACCTAAAATCTTTAGTAAAGCCTTGGCTGATGCAGCGTACGAGATTCTATCATATGATAGCTCTATCCATTCTAGTACCAGTGTGTCAGACAGTGTATTTGCTACGCTTGATAAACTAAAATGATTATCGCTACATGATAATTTAAGCTTTTTAAGTGCTGGTAGGTTCATCTGCAGTAGCCGTACAAGCCATTCATCCATGTGTAAACTTTTTGTCATGCTTAAAGAATAAAGCGCAGGCCACTCCATGTTGGAAAAAGCTTCCAGTAAAACTCGACTACTAGCACCATGGCAAATTATGGATAAGAACCTAATATTAGATGAATCAATGCTAGTAATGCTCTTTAATTCATTATTACTAAAATCAGAGCAATGTATAGTCACACTGGTAATTTTAGACGGAGTCAAGGTTGCAATTGATTGTACATTTGCCAAGTATTTGTCTAGCTTTAAGTGGGATGTGTAACCATGTTTTAGGGTTAGTGAGATATTTCCATTTGTTTTATTTTGAAAAGAAGGATAAGTGATCCTCCATCTAAAATGAGGTGCACCTTTTTGATGCTCCTCTAAGGTTTCATCTTTTGCCTCCTCATTCACTTGCTCTGTGACCCTATTATCAGAATTTTTTGGTAGTTCAGAAGGATGTTGCACGCCATCCCTTTGACCTTGATTTGCATTATTGGCGGAATCAACGCCTTCTACTGCAAGCGCTTTGTTAGCGGAATAATTCTCCTCAACTGATCTTTTCATTTATCACAACAGAACCCAAGAAACGGTACCACGCGCGACTGTAGCATTGTGCTAAATAGATAGCAATTCGCTTAATTATTTTATTGTATAGCCGATGCGGTGTTTGGTTTTGGATCGTGAGATAGTTTGGTGATTGATTTATCTGTTGCAGGTTGTGCTATAAGGTAATATAATGTGCCAGTCTAGGTTTGTTGTTTGTTAGATGCTAACTTTTTTGATTGTAACGCAGATTTTTTTAGTCCTTATAATAGTTGTAATATCTATATTTAGTACTAGTGCCTCTGATGAGGGGGTGATAGGTTCTTCCGCCACTAACCAAAATATGAAAATTAAGCCCAAAAAGGCCAAAATAGGGTTCCTGATTGCTGCACTTTTTATGATTAACAGTTTGTTGATAGCGAAGGTGAATATTAAAAAATCTGATGCTACCATCCAGCTTTTAGAGCAAGCTTCTAAGGATTCGTTAGAGCATATCGAGTCAGTTGATAAGGGGGCCGCAAGTGACTAAATTTATATTTGTAACAGGTGGCGTCATTTCTTCTTTAGGTAAGGGTGTTACTTCTGCCTCTATTGCGTTGCTTTTAAAATCCATGGGTTATAGGGTTTCTATAAAGAAGCTTGATCCATACTTGAACACTGATTGTGGGATGATGAGCCCGTATCAGCATGGTGAGGTTTTTATTACTGGTGATGGTGGTGAGGTTGATATGGATTTTGGCCACTATGAACGGTTTACTGGGAATAAATCATCTAAACTAGATAGTATAACTAGTGGAAAAGTTTATAAGGAATTATTTCAAAATGAGGCTGAAGGGTTATACCTTGGTAAAACAATACAAGTTGTGCCCCATGTAACGCAGATCATCAAAGATAAGGTAGCGGCAAATACTGATGGTTTAGATATTTTAATATGTGAAATAGGTGGGACTGTAGGAGATATAGAGGCTCTGCCATATATAGAAGCGGCTCGACAAATTGGTTATGAAAGGGGGGCTGAAAATGTTGCGTATGTTCATCTTACGCTACTTCCTTTTGTTAAAAGTGCTGGGGAATTCAAGAAGAAACCCACACAACATTCTGTAAAAGAGCTTAGATCTCTTGGTATACAGCCTACGGTTCTTATATGTAGATCTGAGAGCGAGGTTGAAAAGGATGTGCTAAAAAAGATTGCAATGTCAACCAGCATCTTAGAGGAAAGTGTGGTTTTAGCCCCTGATTTGGATAGCATATATAAGATCCCTATGGAGTATTCGAGGTCTAGCATTATCTCGCAGATCTTAAAGCACATGAATCTTGATATGACTGGAAGGTCGCTGGATCTCTCGAAGCTTGAGGGATTTTTATTCAAGATGCAGAATTATAAGCACACTATTACGATAGGTTTAGTGGGTAAATATAGTGCATTGAAAGATTCATATAGATCTATACTAGAGGCACTTGTGCATGCGGCAACTGCTTTATCCTGTAAGGTTTGTATAAAATGGCTTGAGTTCTCTGAAGGGTGTTCGTTTGATAATATTGATGGTTTCATAATACCTGGTGGTTTTGGCAATAGGGGTATTCAAGAGAAAATGATGGCAATCCAATTTTGCAGAGAGAACAACATTCCATGTTTCTGTATATGCCTTGGAATGCAGCTGATGGTTTTAGAGGCGGCCACTAACGTTCTTGGTATAAATAATGCTGTATCGCGGGAGTTTTCTGATACAGGAACATTTTTCATTGCACCAGTTGATAATAGCGAGGCCATGTTACCAAAAATGAAAATAGGTGAGCATGAGTGCGTCATAAGCGGTAATAGTATTGCAGCTGCTGCCTATAATAATGTAACTGTAATGGAGAGGCACAGGCACAGGTACGAAATGAATTTAGAATATGAGCATCTATTCAACGATATATTCCTGGTGAGCGGCAGGTCATTACATTCTAATATAGAGATAATAGAGCATAAGGGGCATGGGTGGTTTTTAGGCACCCAATTCCATCCAGAGTTTAGCTCATCCTTTTTGTCACCACACCCTTTATTTCATTCGTTCATAAAATATATACTGGAGAAAAATTAGGGGCCGTCAAGCTAGCTTGACAGCTGGCGTCTTGCCGAAAGTGGCGATCCATAAATACTATATATGTATTGCCCTATTGAAAGCGGCGAGTGTAGCTTCGTGTATACTCTCAGAAAGTGTTGGATGAGGGAAGATTGAGCTCATTATCTCTCTTTCAGTAGATTCTAGAGACTTAGCTATTGTTACTGAATGTATTAATTCTGTAACGCCATTTCCTATCATGTGCGCACCAAGAATCTCGCCTGTTTTATCATCAAAAATCATTTTGACGAGCCCAAAGTCGTCTCCCATTGCTATAGCTTTGCCGCTTGCAGAGAATGGAAACCTTCCTATTTTGACTTTAAGGCCGAGTTTCTTTGCTTCATGCTCGCTGATTCCAACGCTGGCGATTTGCGGATTTGAGTATATGCATGCAGGTATAGAATTTTTATCCAGCTTATGTGTAGATAAACCCGAAATTCCGTCCACACATGCAATCCCTTCATGGCTTGCCTTATGCGCAAGCCATGGCGGTGATGTTACATCTCCTATTGCATATACACCCTTTTCACTAGTTTCAAAACTATCATTGGTTTTGATATAGCCATCTACTATTTCTACTTTTGTATTTTTAATTCCTATATCATCAATATTAGGTTGAACGCCAATTGCGCATATGACATTTTCAAATGTGATTCTCTCTTTAATATTAGAGATCTTAGCGCTAAACTTTGTTCCTTCTTTGTTTAATGATTCTAACTTTGCTCCAGTTATGATCTTAATTCCTTTTTTTTCGAATTCTTTTCTGGCCATTATGGCAATTTCCTCATCCTCTGTTCTCAAAATGTTATCACATATCTCTAACACTGTAACATTTGATCCAAATTCATTATAAAAACTGGCAAATTCCATTCCTATTGCGCCGCTTCCAATAACAAGAATAGATTCAGGAAGTTTAGAGGGTAGCATTGCTTCTTTATAGTACCAAATGCCGTCACATAGCCCATCTAGCTTTCTAGCACTTGCTCCTGTGGCAATAATTATATTTTTTGCAGAGATCTGTTGAATCTTTTCCGATGCCTGTATATCTATTTTTGCATTACCAGCAAGTGTTGCATGCCCTTTGAATACTGTGACATTATTTTTTTGCAGCAAAAATTCTATGCCATTATTGAGCTTTTGGGCAACGCCCCTTGAGCGCTCCACCACCTTCTTAATATCAAAAGAGACGTCTTTGCAGCTTATTCCAAATTCTTCGCTGTTTTTAATAGTTTTATATACCTCCGCAGCTTTTAGAAGTGCTTTAGTTGGAATACAGCCAAAATTCAGACAGACACCACCAAGATGTTCCTTTTCAATGACCGCAGTTTTCATGCCAAGCTGAGCACCTCTTATTGCGGCCACATAGCCACCAGGTCCAGCACCTATTACAGCTAAATCGAATTCCATTTCAGTTAACCTATAAAAAAATAGTTAAAGGTTTCTCTATAAAACCCTTAAAAGCAGCTAAAAACTCTGCGGCAACGGCACCATCGATAATCCTATGATCGCATGAGAGCGTTATATTGACTATATTTTCAATTGCAATTTGCCCATTTTTAACTACTGGTTTTTGTATGGCAGCGCCAACAGCCATAATACATGACTGTGGTGGGTTGATTATTGCATTGAATTGCTCGATGCCGTACATACCAAGATTTGAGACACTAAAGCTGCCACCCTGAAACTCCTCTGGTCTGAGTTTATTTTCTTTAGCCTTAGCTACAAGTGATTTAATTTCGTTTGAAACCTCAATAATGGATTTGGAATCTATATTCCTAATTATTGGTGTGATAAGGCCGCCGTTTGTTGCAACCGCAACGGCAACATCTATATTTCCGTATTGTGTGACGGTTCCATCACCGTTCCATGAAGTATTTATTTGTGGTACGGCCTTTATTGCTTGGCCTGATGCCTTCATGATAAAATCATTTACCGATAATTTATAGGTTGGTTTTTCATGAGCAACTGGTGCGCTTTCATTTACCTCCTGTCTAATTTGCAGCAATTTATCCAAAGAGCATGATATTGTGAGGTAAAAGTGTGGGATCTGCGTTTTGGAAGCAAGTAATCTTTCTGCTATAATTTCCCTTATGTTACTCACCTCATATATCTTATCTTCCATCCTATTTGTAGCTGAGTGTTGCATTACGGGTTTAGAAAAGGAGATCACATCTTTTTTCACTATCCTGCCACTCGGGCCACTGCCGCTTTTAATGTCTCTTAGGTTGATTCCTTTATCTTTTGCTATTCTCTTAGCAAGTGGGCTTGCGAAAATTCTTTGATTGCCCACATTATTTGTACTAACTATATGTTCTTGCTTTGGCTCATTTTTTTGTGTTTTACTCTTTTCTATACTTTTTTCTGTGCATTGGTTGTTAGTAGATGAGTTTTCGGCAATGACTCTTATAATATCTTCTTCAGAATCACTATCCTCTTTTATTACTGCTATTAATGCATTTACCTGAACCTTTTTTGTGCCTTCTGGCACTATTATCCTAGCAATTTGTCCACCATCCACAGCCTCCACTTCCATATTGGCTTTGTCTGTTTCTATCTCTGCAATAACATCACCTGGCTGCACGCTTTCTCCTTCTTTTTTTAGCCATCTAGAAAGATTACCATCGGTCATGGTAGGGGAGAGGGCTGGCATTAAAATAGGTATGGCCATCTTTTACTAAAACACCTTAAACAATACTAGCAGATGATATTGCTTTAGAGAGAGATTGCAACAGCTGTCTAAAGCTCAGTGGCAGATCTTATATTAGATAAAATTATATTAGTAAACCTTGTAAAACGCCTTTTATCATCCATATTTAATCCATATTCATATTTTGTTAATTTTATATTATTCATAGCGTAAGGCCACGTATATGGATAAGGCAGACGCATGAATTAGTATATGTTGCTAAACTAAGATTGATAATTGGCATTATATGCGTATCATATTGGCTTGAGATTTTTAGAACAGGTTGTTTGTATGCCGTCCACAAAGGCGAGGTATACTCTGCATTCGCTAGATTCTATAGCCGATGTAGAGAAGGCGTTAATAAAAAAGTGGAAAAAGAATAAGGTAAGAGATGGTGTTAAATCATATGTGTTATATGATGGCCCTCCGTTTGCGAATGGGATGCCGCATTACGGGCACCTACTCACGAGTTTTATAAAAGATACATTCATAAAGTATCACTCAATGCTTGGGAAGGTGATTCAATCCAAGTTTGGTTGGGATTGTCATGGTCTGCCAGCTGAGATGCATGCATCGAAAGAGCTTGGTATATCTAGTAAGAAAGAAATAGAGGAGTATGGTGTTAATAAATTTAATAAGAAATGTGCCAGCTCAGTTCTCACATATACAAAAGAATGGAGAGATTACATAACAAGGCAGGGGAGGATAGTAAATTTTGAGGATGAATATAAAACAATGGATTTAAGCTATTCTGAAAGTGTCATCTGGGCATTTAATGAATTGTTTAAGAAAGGTTTGATATATGAATCTATGAGGGTGATGCCTTATTCTTGGGCATGCGAAACTCCTGTTTCTGATTTTGAAACCAAGATGGATAATGCTTATCGGAAGAAAGAAAGTAAATCCATTACAGTTGCTTTTAAATTGAATGAGAGGGTTGATGGTGTAGAGGGAGAGGTTTATTTGCTTGCATGGACAACTACGCCATGGACACTTCCATCGAATCTTGCAATTGCCATAAACGCTAAGCTTATCTATGTATGCGCATCTAAAGGTGGTAGGAATTATATTATTGCTCAGGGGTGTATTGGCAGATACAAAGAGATAGTAGGTGATGTTGTAAAGACGATACCAGGCTCTGCGCTAAAAGGTTTAGGTTATGAGCCGCTTTTTGGGTATTTTAAGGATGCTGCAAATGCGTTTAAGGTACTTGATGCAGAATTTGTTGGCACTGATGATGGAACGGGAATAGTGCATATAGCGCCTGGTTTTGGTGAGGATGACAGTGAGCTGTGTTCAAAAAATTATATCGGAATGGTATGTCCTGTTGATAGTACAGGTAAATTTACGGATCAGGTTCAAGATTATAAAGGTCTTCAAGTTTTTGATGCCAATGAGTTGATAATAAGGGATTTAAAGAAAAGGGATTTGGTAATTAAGGTAGAGCAATATACGCATAACTATCCTTATTGTTGGAGGACTGACACGCCGCTCATATATAAAGCTGTATCTTCTTGGTATTTGAAGGTTACAGCAATCAAGGATAAAATGATTAAAAATAATGAGAAAATAAACTGGATACCTTCTCATATCAAAGATGGGCTTTTTGGTAATTGGCTGAAAAATGCTAGAGATTGGTCTATTTCACGTAATAGATATTGGGGATGTCCTATTCCTATATGGAAAAGTGATGATCCGAATTACCCGCATATGGAGGTGTACGGCTCTATCAAAGAAATAGAGGAGGCATTTGATGTTAAGGTAAGTGATTTTCATAAAGATTTTGCGGATTCTTTAGTAAGGCCGAATCCAAAAGATCCAACTGGGCTTTCTAAAATGCGTAGAGTGCCTGAGATTTTAGATTGTTGGTTTGAAAGTGGTTCAATGCCATTTGCGCAGCTGCATTACCCATTTGAGAATAAGAAGCTGTTTCAAAAATCATTTCCCGCAGATTTTGCTGTTGAGTATTTATCACAAACTAGGGGGTGGTTTTATACTATGTTGGTCATTTCAACTGCTCTATTTAAAGAGCCTCCATTCCTTAACTGTTTGTGTCATGGGGTCATTCTTGGTGAGGACGGCCAAAAGCTCTCAAAGCGTCTTGGGAATTATGTAGATCCTATGGAGCTTTTTGATGAAGTTGGTGCTGATTCTGTTCGGCTATTCATGCTTTCTTCAACGTTGATGAAGGGCCAAGAATTAGTGCTTTCTAAGCAAGCAATAATAGAGAAGCAGCGAAATGTGATAAAGCCGCTGTATAATGCATATAACTTTTTTGCTTTGTATTCTAATGCTGATGGAATACGAGGCTTATATAATACGAATATTTCAGACAAGAAGAGCATCCTGGATAAGTATATACTTTCAAAGTGTATTGATACGGCAAAGCGTGTACTATCATATATGGATGCATATGACACAATATCTGCAATTCATGCTCTTGAGGGGTTTGTTGAGATACTAACAAATTGGTATATAAGGAGATCGAGGGAGAGGTTCTGGTGTAGCGAGATCTCAATAGGTAAGGTAGATGCGTATAATACTCTGTTTACTGTTATGAGTATTATATGTACTGTATGCGCCCCTGTTATTCCATTTGCCGCAGACCATATATTCTCCAGTATATCAATGGATGATGATGTTAGTGTATTTGATGCTTCATTTCCAAAGCTTGGTAAATACGATGAGAAATTAATACGAGATATGGAGAAAGTGCGCGATGCTTGTGGTGCTGCGCTTAGAATTAGGAATAATCTTGGTATTAGGACAAGGCAGCCGCTTGCAAAGGTGATATTTGTTGGCATTGCTTGTGATTATTTAAGTGATGAATTGAAGAATATAGTACTTGATGAGATTAATGTTAAAAAATGGGAGAATGTAGATAAGTCTGAGATATCAGAGTTTGCAGATTTTGACATCAAGCTGAATCTATCAGAAATAGCGAAAAAAATGCCACAAAAAGTTCAAGAGATCATCAAGGGTGTTAAAGTAGGTGATTGGAGGAGGGTAGGGGAGAATAAAGTTCAGGTATCTGATGTATTTTTGCAAGTTGGTGAAGATTGTGAAATTACTCTAATTCCGAAAAATCCTAATAACTCCATCAGTATTGGTGATGGTCTAGTTGTGTTGGATGAAAATATTACAGAGCCTCTTTTTAAGGAGGGGCTGGTTCGTGATGTCGTGCGATTTATTCAAAATATTAGGAAGGAAAGTGGGTTTTTTGTTATAGATAGGGTGGAGCTTGAGTTATATTCTTCCAATAAAGATACTAAAGATGCAATGAATGAAATGAGCGCTTATATATCTAAGCAGGTGCTTGCCTCTCAACTGCGGTTGCCGCAATCTGAAAGTGAATCCAAGCATTGGTTGAATTCATTTGAGATTAGTAACGGCAGTATTGTAAAATATAACATAAGGAAGGCGTGATATTGGTGCAGGGTGGGTTTTAAATTTATACCGCGTTATAATTGTTGCTACTTGTCTTATACTTTGGGGCTGTAAATAGCGGTATAAGGTGTGTCATTCAGTGCGTTAATTGCTTTGCTTGTTGATCCAGTTGGTGGTAGTTGTTTAGCATGGCGCTTAGTTTTTGCAATCTTGAAATAAAAGCTGCTGCAGTATCAGAGTGGCTAGCGCCTACCAGAAACACGGCTATTGTGTGTGCTTTAAATTTATCTAGATAGCATTTTTCACAAGTGACTTTTTATATACTACATGATATAAGTCCACACTGATTCCTTTCAATTAGCAAAGTGAGCGACACATCTAATATTAGCAGCGGTTATGATGCCTCTTCCATTAAAGTATTAAGGGGGTTAGAGGCTGTAAGGAAGAGGCCAGGAATGTACATAGGTGACACGGATGATGGTTCTGGGTTGCATCATATGGTTAAGGAGGTGTTGGATAATGCAATAGATGAGGCGCTTGCTGGATATTGCAACACCATCAAAATTTTCATAAATGCCGATGGTTCAGTGACCGTGATAGATAATGGTAGGGGGATTCCTGTTGATATACATCAGGAGGAGGGTGTTTCTGCTGCTGAGGTGATTATGACCAATTTGCATGCTGGTGGTAAATTTGACGAAAATTCATACAAGATATCAGGTGGTTTGCACGGGGTTGGTGTTTCTGTTGTAAATGCCCTTTCTTCCTGGTTGAAACTAACAATATGGCGGGATGGTAAGGAGTATTTTATGGAATTTAATGATGGTGTTGCAGTAGCACCGCTTAGGGTTGTGAAGGAGGGAGTGTCGGAACATGGTACTTCCGTGACCTTTATGCCTTCTGATACCATATTTTCTTCCATAGAGTTTTCTTTTGATACGCTAGAAAAAAGGGTTAGGGAGCTTGCATTTCTCAATTCTGGTATAAAGATCTCGATAGAGGATCTCTATAGCATGGCCCGCAAAGCATCAGAATTTTATTTTAAAGGCGGGCTGTTAGAATTTATTGCATATATAGATAAAGGGAAAAAGCCTCTGCATGACACAATTCACATTACAGGTGATGCAAATGGCATAACTGTTGATGTAGCGCTGAGGTGGAATGAGAGTTATCACGAAAATAGCCTGTGCTTTACGAATAACATTAGGCAGAATGATGGTGGAACTCACCTTGCTGGGTTTAGATCTGCTATTACTAGAAGTATAAATGGGTATATAGAATCAAGAGATTTTGCAAAAAAGAATAAGGTGCAGATCAGCCCTGAGGATATAAGGGAAGGGCTAACGTGTATTATCTCTGCTAAAGTGCCAGATCCTAAGTTTTCTTCTCAAACTAAGGAAAAATTGGTGAGTAGCGAAGTTAGGCCTGTTGTTGAGAATATTACGCATATCAATATATCTAGATGGCTTGAAGAGCACCCTACAGATGCAAGGGCTATAATAGAAAAAATTGTAGATTCTGCGCATGCAAGGGAGGCTGCTAGAAGGGCTAGAGAGCTTTCAAGAAAGAAAAATGATCTTGAGTTATCGACATTGCCAGGCAAGCTTGCTGATTGCCAAGAAAAACGCCCAGAGCTTTGTGAACTATTTTTAGTTGAGGGGGATTCTGCTGGAGGTTCTGCAAAGCAGGGAAGGGATAGAAAGACCCAGGCGGTCTTGCCACTTAGAGGTAAGATATTAAACGTTGAGAGGGCAAGGTTTGATAAGATGCTAAATTCGGCTGAAATTGGTACGTTGATCACAGCAATAGGAACAAGTATAGGTGATAATAAATTTAACATAGATAAATTAAGGTACCATAAGGTCATTATTATGGCTGATGCTGATGTTGATGGCGCGCATATAAGAACGCTTCTTTTGACGTTCTTTTTCCGTTATATGCCTGAATTGATACAGAGGGGCCATTTATATATAGCGCAGCCACCATTGTTTAAGATAAAAAAAGGTAATAGTAGTGTGTATTTAAAAGATGAAAAAATACTTGAGGAATACCTAATCAATGTCTTATCTGAGGATTCTTGTTTAGAATTCAATAATAAAAAAGTTGCTGGGGAGGAGTTCATTAGTTTTACCAAAGCTGTAATAAATTTTAGGAAAAATCTCTTAAACTTTAATGAAAATAGATTGATCCTTGAGGCTGCTGCAATACAGGTTTCAAATTTTAGTGACGATGCGATACTTAGGTCATTGAATACAGTATCAAGTGGTTGGAATATGCTCGAAGATATTCCAGATTCGCTCAGTTTTGAAAGAACTGTCAAAAGCTTAAAAGAGATTATATCAATCAAGAGGAGTGTATTATATTCAGCAAAATTTTTAAACCTTACTAAATCTATTGCTTCTATAGCGCATGCATTCGCATCGCCTGTCAGAGTCTATATTAAAGATAAAGAATTCGTATATAATGGGCCAGCTGAACTTGCTTATGCATTATTAGAGGCTTCCAAAAAGGGCATTTATATTCAAAGATTCAAGGGGTTGGGTGAGATGAACCCTGATCAACTTGAAGAAACAACACTCAAACCTGAAAATAGAACATTATTAAAGGTAAAGATAGGTGATGCTGAGTTTGCGGACTCAATATTTTCCACGTTAATGGGTGATATTGTAGAGCCAAGAAGGGAATTTATCCAATCCAATGCGTTAAATGTACAAAACATCGATATATAGTGGGTCTTGTAATGAATAATATGATTAATGTGCTTGAATTTTTAGATTATATAATATGGAGCTATATTGGCCTCATTATTATGATAGGTAGTGGTATATATTTCACAATTAAATCTAATTTTTATCAATTTCGAGTTCTTTGTAATGCACGAAAACATATTAGGGAGGTTTTGAAACTTGCAAAGGTCAAAGATGATGGGATACATCCGTTGAAATTATACTTTACATCTGTTGGGGGTATGGTTGGGCTTGGCAATATAGTTGCTGTTGCAACAACTGTTACTATAGGTGGTCCTGGTAGTCTGATTTGGTTATGGATAGCATCGTTGTTTGGTATGTTAATTAAATACTCGGAGATATATTTAGGTATCAAATATAGGGTTAAAACTGGCAGGGGGTCATATGATGGTGGTCCAATGTATTTTTTAAGAGAGGCATTTAAAAGTAAGGCATTGCCTGTGATTTCGTGTATCCTGCTTTGTATATATGGAGCTGAAATATATCAATTTACAGTTCTTGCAGATGTGATTGCTGAGTCATTTACTGTGAATAAGACGTTAGTAGTGATTTTGTTGATCATAATTGTATTTTTTACTGCGCTTGGTGGTGTAAAAAGAGTATCAACTATTTGCACAACGTTGATGCCATTTTTTATGATGAGTTATATGATTGTAGGGATATATATAGTCTGCCTCAATTACCAGCTCATTCCTTCTATATTGAAATCTGTGTTCATATCTGCATTTACAGGTCATGGTGCCGTTGGTGGTTTTGCAGGTAGTACGCTCTTATATGCAATGCATTATGGTGTCTCAAGAGCGGTTTATTCTGGTGATATAGGTATAGGATATGATTCTATTGTAAATAGTGAAACTAGGTTAAAGAATCCAGAAACACAATCAAAAATTGCTATATTTTCATTATTCTCTGATACTATGATATGCACAATCAGTATAATGATCATATTGGTTACTGGGGTTTGGAAACAAGGGGTATCAAAGGTTTCAGATTATATGATAATGGCTCTCTCAAGCTATGTTCCTAACGCTGAGCTGTTCTTATCATTATTGGTCTTTATCGCAGCATTTACTACTATAGTTGGATATTTAGCTGTGGGAATCAAATGTGCTAGATATTTATCGCCAAAATTTGGCAAAGTTGTTTATATTTTATATTCAATTGCTGTCTTTTTTATCTTTTCATCCTATGACCAAAATACAGCGCTGCTTGTGATGAGCGTATCTGGTGGTATGTTGATGATGCTGAATCTGTTTGGCGTGCTAAAACTTAGAAATGTCATAGAATTCAAATAGCTATAGCTAATGGCTGTTTGGAGGGCGCTGAGTGCATGGCTTTATTTATGAAAATTTTATTTGTAATAACATATGAGTTTGTTAAAGGAGGATATAGTATGTGAGCTTTTAAATTCTAAATTAGAAGATACTGTTATATTTGAAATGTTGCAGGGGTATTTTGCGAGGGTTGTTATTGTGACTAGTGCAGATTCGGTGAGACAGATTGCTGGAATTTCAAATAAGATATTGGATGTACTCAAAAAGAAGGGTTACTATAATATTAGGGTGATAGGACCAGCGGATGGCGGTTGGGTACTAATAGATTGTAATGATATTATCTTACACATGTTTTCCAGTGATGCACGGGATGAGTATAAGATAGAGGAATTATTAAAGGTTAATGCTCATACAATAGAAAGGCTTCAGGGCCTTGATAATTCATCTTTTGCTCAAGAATAATCTCGGCAAAAGACTGTTTGGTCCTTGTTATTTTTGATTGGTGGATGATTTGGGTGGTTTGTATCTTCAACTTAAATCCGCTGCAGCATTTCTGAGCCTGAGGCTTTTTAAAGAAATAAAGGGTTAAAGTCACCAAGGGCACACGATCATGAGATCTGCTAATCTATACATATTACCAATATTATTGGTTTCCACAAACGAAGAGGCCCCGGTCCTTTCGGACCGAGGCCTTCTTCCTATGAGCTTGTGCTGCTTGACTATGCTAGGAGCCTACCTTACTGCTCCCCTTAATGTATCTAGCAGGCCAGACTGTGTTTTTGCTGCTGCTCGTAGCATAAGCTCAAATGCCGCGGATGCTGCATCTGCCTTTTGTTGCTCATCTGCTATTTCGCTAGTTTGCTTAGCTGGATCTAAATCTACAAACGACTTTTGTATGCGCTCTAGTGCATCGAGTGCAGCACGAATTGCGCTTAGCACTTTTCCCTCCCTGTCAAGTTGTGCATTGTTTTCTACAATCTTTAATGCAATATAATCGCACATATCCTTTAGTGATTTTACAGCTTCAGCAATGTCGGTCATATCTAGGTTTTCGGCCCTTTTAGATAATTCTCCATACACACTACCTGTATTAGCTGTACTAAAAAAGACCTTCATAGCACTTGCAAGTGAATCAGAATCTAACTTGGTGTCTTGTTTTGCTAATGTTACAGTAATTTTCTCTCCTGTTTCATTATGTGTGAACACTATTTTACCACCTGCACTAAGAGAAGGAGGTAGCTGCTCAGATTGAAAGTTACCAAAAGTCGTAGATATAATTACACTATTACCATCTGCAAATGCACCATTGACTTTAAAGTCCTCAGGTGATTTACGAGCAGTAGCATGCAATTCGGCAGTTGCACCCTCTAGCAATGATCCTTTTTCAGAATTTTGTAAATTCTCCATGCTGAAAATGGTATAAATCTTTGTCTTACTAGCCATTTCGTTTAATTTATTAGCTAATGCATCTGCATCAGCTTGTGTAAATTCGCTATATTTGGTTATGTCATTGTTATCAATATATAAGCTAAAAGCTCCATCGCCCTTCACTTTAGGTAAGAAGTGAACAACACGAGCACCAGGATCGCTCAGCTGCCCGTTGAGCATGCCCTCATACACTTTCCCTCCCAATTCAGCATCAATCTTCAGGTTTTTATCTAGCGGTTTTACAGTAAACTTTGCTCCCCCATAGCTTGCTGCGTTATCAATAACGCCAAAGAGATTCATTTTATCATTAATGCCGCCATCAGGCCGTAATATACCAACGACAGCATTGTTGGCATTTACTATGTATAGTGACTCTTGTGTATTAACAGATGATTTAGAGTTTATATGCAGGAACACTCTTCCATCATTTGTTTCATCTATTCTGGCCTCAAATGGTAAATTTGATTCATTAATTTTATTCACAAGCGATGCTACACTATCTCTTAGTGACTTATCATTAACGAGTACTTTATCCACGCCACTAGCAGCGCCTGAAAGCTCCCATTCCATGCCAGCAAAAGAAATCTTGTTGCCATCTATCATCATTCCTTTATTGATTTCAAGACTGCTTGCTGCACTTTTTCCACCGCCTAGGGCGCCTTCTGCGTATGTGCGTCCTATAGGTGCACTGCTGGATGCAGTAGTAGTGCGCACTACGTTTGGGGCAAATGAGCCATCGTCTATTCCATGTACTTTTAATTTACCTTTTACAGCCCTGAAGGAGTATACGTTGCCAAAAGCAGTCAGAACGTTATTGCCATCACTACTAAGCTTTGTATTACCAGCACCAATGCTATTTCCGACACTACTACTTGAAAACTTATTCCATGCACTGGCAAAATTCTGCAATGAATCTGTGTTATTAGAGGATAATAATGCAGTTGTTGTAGCGCCTGTATTGAGTGTGTACTGTGCATCAACAGTGATTGCTTGGCCATTTGGGAATAACCTATTATGCCCTGCGCTACCTTCAAAACCAGATGTCACACTTTGTACAGGGCCGTTAGTATCACCGTTAGCAACCAAGGTAAATGCCTTACCACCGTGCTGTGCATGTATTGCGTGCCCCTGTACCATTATACTAGAGCCCTGTTCGTCTATTACATGAGCAAGCACCAATCCGTGGTTCTCTAAAAGGTGACTCATAAGCTCCTTAGCTCCTTTCATATTACTGTTTTGACTAAATAGATTGTGTAATTTTTCTTGTAATTGTTTCTCGCTATTATTGCTAGCAGCAAGTTTTACAGCATTACCAGCTACCTCATCTTTATCGCCGCCAATTTCTAATGAGAATATAGTATTCCCGTTTTGATCTTCGAGGCTAAACACTTGCCCCACTCCTACTTTCTCACAAATTGCTACCGTTATTGGATCGCTCTGCCAAGTATCATGCGCAGCTACAATCTGAGTGTCATGAACATTATTTACGGCTTTGAGAGATACTGTAGTACTATCCTTTACTGTCTGTATACCACTAGAAGTTAGTACGGCAATATCAGCGCCTAATCCAGCTTTAGCTCCCGCAGCTATGGATAGCTCTGATGTTTTATTTCCCAATCCGCGTACGTATAACGTACCGTTTGATATTGTGGTACCAACATTAGGGCCAAAAATCTTCTTTATTGCCCCTTGTACTTTAGCAAGTTGCTCATTAGGGTCTGTGTTTGCAGCCAATACAAGCTTATCACCTGATAAGGCAGCACCATTTTGAGCTTGCTCTACCTGTAATTTTTTGCCATCAAATTCTATGGAAAAGACAGCATCATTACCAGCAGACATTACTCTCTGTTTCAGATTTATAGCTAAGGTATCAGTGGTGTGGCTTGGTCCATTATATTTTGTAAAGCCGGTGGAGGCGGGGCTGCTGCCAGGAGCAACGCTATTACCGCTTGCATCTGTATACTTATCTATTATTGTGCCAGCATCGGCAGAAAGTGCAACATCAATATCAATGCCCTTTCCTCCTAATATGACTAGTTTGTCTCCATCAGCATAAGCTCCAATACCACGCTGTCCAAGTTTTTCATTTATATCAGCGGCAAGTGATGCAATATCGGCCTTCTTACTTATAGTAGAACCATTAGTGTTTGATGCAAAATCAGCGTTAGCTGCCCCCGAGCCTAACTTATACACATTTTTTCCACCACTTGTGATTTCAAAAATCTCTTTTGCACTACTGGAGTCTTTTAGCTCTAGTTGTGTTTGCTTATCAAATGTCGAGCCAAATGATACAAAATTTACTTTGATGTCATTAATAGCAAGAGTAGTGCCATCCTTGAGGCCATTATCAAACATTATTGATTTATCATTACCGCCAAATGGTTGTGGTTTAGCTTTAATGAGCGGATTAAACTCACCCTGCTTGAATATGGCAGTACCGTCCAGCTCGAAATTACCAATGAATTCCAATGCACTTTTCATAGCCTGCTCTGCAGACTGTATTAGTGCATCGCGTGGTTTATCTGGCAAGAGGCCTGCATTGTAGGCATGCTCTTGCGCGCCTTCAAGTAGTCCTTTAGCCTGCTCAAGCCCTGCTACGCGAGCCTCACGTACATTCATCTCCTTCTCTGCGCTCAAGGCCTTCCTTCTTGTCTCAACGGCAAGCGCCCTGTGAGCATCGCTGGAGTATACGGCCGCTGGATTATCTACACCATTTTTCTTGCCAGTACTAAAGTCTCTAGTTAATCCAGCCAACCCATTCACGCTGTTATTATGCACATTTAAAACGCTATTGATCCCAACACTCATATAATAAAACTAAAAAACAAATACATAAAACACTTAAGATAAAATCCCGAAAAGCTTATGTAGTAAATTACAAGCTCTGGTCGATATTACAAAACCTATAGTTGCGCGCGCCTATAATCAATAGAGTTTTTATTTTACCTATGCACGCAATTATCTAGTTAAATATATTGGCTAAGATCGTAGAAATTGCTAAGATCGTAGAAATTTGGCCATATTTTTGCGGTCCATGCCATTAATGCAAATTTAGATGCCTATTCCAAACTCACTTAAAAGAGCTGATTGTTATCAATGCCAAATAGTAAGAAGAATAAATTATATAATTCTTCATGCCTTTTGTTATAGAGAATGATGACCAAATATTTTTATGTGAGCTTTTAGTACTTTATTAACATGCGCTGCTTATAATCTTGGCAAGCTACAAAAATACAGTTGAAGTCCTTATTATAAATAAAAATAGACTTGCTGCTTACAAATTGATTAGTTACCTGTTTTTACTGTATTGGCTATGCATTGGTTTTGCTATGCAAGATAGAAATATGCTATCATGTCAGAAAATTTACATATAAACAAAATACAATCTTTGGGTGTGTGATTGCGCATGCAAAGGTAATATATACTTTATATAATAAGTAGATATCCATCTTTTTTAATTGAGATTTATAAAATAATATCTATACTCAAGATTGTATTTATATAAAGAAACTAGCTAGGCGACCTAATTTAATAGTAGTTAGCTATTGAAATTGTTGGTTATATGTATTAGTCTTCTATCGTTGTAGTTTTTGGTTTTTGTTATGTCTATTAATTCACTAAGCCATGTGGGAGGCCATGTAACAGCAGCTGATCTTAGGGATATGCGCGCAGCCGCTGTCTCTGGGGGGGTAATCAGTAGATCTTCTATAGAAAAGGCATTGAAGGAGAAGAATCCAGATATGGTACCTGATGTACTGACCAAGGTTTTGGATGTGTTTTTTAGCGAGCTTTCTGCTGCGCTTATATGCGGAGATAGGGTGGAGCTGAGGGGGTTTGGTTCTTGGATTGTGAGAAAAAGAAAGAAAAAGATTGTTCGCAATCCAAAAACAAATGATAAGCTTCTGGTTGGTGATAAAGGTTCTTTATATTTTAGGGCGAGCCGGGAGCTTATAAGTAAAGTTAACGGTGCGCAGTAAAATAGGGAGCTTTTGTTGTTTCGCGCAAATTTTGGTGGTGGTATTGATTATCTTGGGTGCTGGTTTCGTGTTTCGTTGACCATATCTCATAGCCTGGCGTGCAGTGTGTTTGTTCTCCTAAGCCATGCTATCTGTTTATGTTCATTATCTTCTTTTTGCATACCATTGATCTGTACTAATGGGGTTTTTGACTTTATAAAAGATCCAGTTGTGCATATGAATTGTTTGGTATGAGCTTTGTTGTTTTGTGGGAATCAGTATGATAGTAAGGTTTGCGCCAAGCCCTACTGGGTTTTTGCATGTAGGAAACATAAGGATAGCTTTGATTAATTGGCTATTTGCTAAATCAGTAGGTGGTAAATTCCTTTTAAGGATAGATGATACTGATATAAGCAGGTCGGAAACTCGGTATGTGGAGCAAATCAAATCAGACCTTTCATGGCTTGGTCTTGCTTGGGATGATATCAAGTTTCAATCTCAAAGAAGGGATAGGTATGATGAATGCAAGGATTTTTTAATAAAATCTGGTAGATTGTATAGGTGCTATGAAACAAAGGAGGAGCTTGAGCTTCGGAAGAAGCTTCTGTTAAAAAATAAGAAACCACCTATATACGATAGGGCTGCGCTCAAGCTTACTGAAAGTGACGTGAAGAGATTTGAGCAAGAGGGCAGGAGGCCACACTGGAGGTTTCTTATGGATCATTCTGAAAAGATAGTATTAAAAGATGAGATTAAAGGGGATGTAGTTTTTGATCCATCTAAAATTAGTGACCCAATCCTGATAAGGGAAGATGGCTCTATGACATACATATTTGCTTCTGTGATAGATGATATTGATTTTAATATCACTCATATAATAAGGGGCGAGGATCATCTATCTGGTAGTGCCATACATGCCAACCTATTTAAGGCGTTAGGTGTTATGCGAGTGCCTCATTTTGCTCATATTCCACTTATGGGATCTAAAAATGGTGAGATTTCTAAAAGGCATGGTGATGTATTTTGTATAAAATCATTAAGGGCATCTGGTATTAGTGCGAAGGCAATAATTAACTTATTAGCCAAATTGGGTACATGTGATGAAATAAATTACTCGAGTTCAATTGAAGAGTTGGTAGCGCAGTTTTCATTCAAGAAGTTTAGCACTTCTTCTGTTCTTTACGATAAGGACGAGCTAATTAAACTGAATGAGAAGGTGATGCATAACATGGCATATGAGGAGGCGTTGATCCTGATGAATGACCTCGGCTTTAATGTTAGTAAGGAAATTTGGGATGCAGCAAGGGGCAACATATCTAATATTAAGGATGTTATTGTATGGAAAAGAATTTGCCAAAAAAGGTTAATACCAATAATTACAGATATAGAGTATACAACAGGTATTAGTGAGATTTTGCCTGTGGAGCCTTGGGGTTTGGATACATGGCAAGAATTGTTACCAATGATAAAGAAGCGTTTTAACAAAAAAGGAAAAGAGCTTTTTTTACCAATAAGATTAGCATTGACTGGAATGGATGATGGACCGGAGCTTCAAAAATTACTCCCGCTTATTGGCAAAAGGAAGTGCTACGAAAGGCTTAGAGGTAATGAAAGTTAGATATAGCTATGAAAATATACAGTTAAGTAATGATGAAATGAATATAATTCGTTAATGCTTTGAATCATATCTTATGTAATAAAAGCACTTACTAACAAGTGGTTTAGCTTTGGCAAATCAGGATGGGATACCTTGCGCATCACTTATTGACCTCTCTAAGTTGTTATTCATTTTCAAGTCTTATGCTTTGAAGCCTAAGCCATAAACAATCAGCCGCCATAGCTTTTTACTAGGCCGGCACATATCATGTACCAACCATCTACTAATACAAAGAATATGATTTTGAATGGTAACGAGATCATAACAGGCGGTAGCATCATCATCCCCATAGACATTAAGATTGATGATACTACCATATCTATTATCAAGAATGGTAGAAAGATCAAAAAGCCCATCTCAAATGCTCTTTTTAATTCGCTGATCATAAATGCAGGGATGAGAACCTGGAATGGTACATCACTTTTATTGATTTCACTATCTTTTTTTGCCATTGCTAAGAATACAGCTAGGTCCTTCTCATTTACATTATCAAGCATAAAATCCTTAAACGGCTTTGAGATTGCAATTAGCGCATCACCCTCATCCATTTTGCTGTTGATTATAGGTTCAATCCCATCATTGTAAGCCCTCTCAAATGTTGGAGCCATTATAAAAAATGTTAAGAAAAGTGATAATCCAATTATTACCATATTAGGAGGGGATTGCTGCAACCCTATGGCTGTTCTTAATATAGACATAACAACAACAATCCTAGTGAATGAAGTAACCATTATAAGTAATGATGGTGCTATGCTCAAAATCGTTATAACGGCTATAAGCTGTATGACTTTTGAGCTGAGTGGCAAGTTCCCGTTGCCCAAATCTATACTTATTGGCTCTGCAATTATTTGGTATGGAAAAAGGAGGAAAAAAAGGTAGAAAAAAAGCCTACTCATCTGTAAATATTAAACATAAGGATTAAAACAAGTGAGCCTTATACACATATATTAATTGTAATGTACTTGCAAAATGATAATGAAAATCATTAATTAAGCAAATCCTATTATTTTAGTAATTACTGATGATTGCCTGTACAGGCATCAGATGTTAAAATGTGCTCTACTTGCAGCTAATTGATAACTTCATGTTTGACCATATAAAACCAAATTTACTTGAATTAGTAACAGATCCATCGCCACTCTTACTTCAAAGGTCTTCTGAGGTACATAGGATAGATAGCGAAATCGAGCAATTAATCTCTGATATGTTTTTAACAATGACGCAAAATGATGGCGTTGGTCTTGCAGCTGTTCAGGTAGGGGTTTTAAAAAAAGTTATAGTGATGAGTATGACAGATATGCCAAATGCTGAAAATTCTGTGCCTGATTATTTTTTAAAACCATGCGTAATGATTAATGCATCCATACGCAGCTATGGAAAAGATTTTATGTCTTTTAACGAAGGGTGTTTATCATTTCCGAATGTCTATGTACACACACATAGGCCTAGAAAGATAATTGTTGATTTCCTTGATCATCGAGGCAAAAAGCGTAGAGAAAGGGTTTGTGGTGGTATACTATCTATCTGCATACAGCACGAAATAGATCACACAAATGGTATAGTATTCACAACGAAGGGTGATATAAAGTAGATAATGCAAAAAGAGTCTTGGGAATATTTTTTTCAGAGTGTGAAGCCTCTGAAAGGTAATTGTGAAATAATAGTGAAGACTCAAGTTGTGCAGGAGGCACCAAATTTAATACCAAATTTGCATAATGACACTAAGCAAAAGTACTCAAATCAAAATTGCATTGATTTACATAATCATACTATATCTGAGGCATATGAGGCGCTTCGCTTATTTTTAAACAGAGCTGGATCTTGTGCATTAACTGTTATCACTGGTAGAGGTAGTAGAACTGGAGATGAGAGTATAAAAGATTCGTTCATAAAATGGTCAACATACGGTACATTTTGTGATTTAATTACGCAAATCATACCAATTAAAGATTACCGCGGCCAGGTTGGGGCATTTAGGGTAATCCTCAAAAAAAATAAACCAAAGCGTAAAACAGTGATTGCAAAATAAGATGTGCTTAGAGGCACTTCATACGCAGTAATCATGAAGCCTCTAAGCTACCAATCAATCATATTGCTAAACTAGTGCGAGTGCTGTAATGAGTGCTGAGCTTTTGCGATATTATCAATATGCTATCAAATTTCATCACGCCTACAATTCGGCATCTATGGGAGCTGCATTGGGTTTTTAGGATTAACCCATTTGAAATACTATACTTTATAGTGGGCCCAAGCATTATATGGTACATCAAGCCGCATATGTGTGTATTGCAGAGGTACTTACTTATGATATCAGCCTTAGTGTTAAGCTATTGTATATTAGCAGGGTTAATAATATATTCCAATGCGCTAATGGGTTTTGCATATAAGACGTGCGCAAGCCAATTTAAGGACATAGAGCCTGAAGAGGAATACAAGATCTGTAAGTCATATTATTTTGAGGGCTCCTCTATAATTCAAGCATTATCTTCATATTCAACAACTATTTTTGATATATTCTCTTCATTTTGTGTCATTTGCTGCTCGCCATTCTGGGGCGGTGTTAGGATGGCATGGCGCATATATCACAGAAAAACTATAAGAGAAATGGAGCACCAATATAGATGGAAGCTATTTGACGATTTTACAATAATTATGGCTCTATGCGGACACGTAATATATTATTTTATAACCTCTGCTTCAAAATGCGTAACCCATTTATCCTTGATATGGAAGTAGTTTATTCCGCCCTCAGTTTTTAATAACTCCCACTCACTTATTCCATTCGGGTCTGAGGTTCAATGCTGCCGCTGTCTTATTGACACAGGATCGGTAAATATGTCAAAATATCCGTACTCTATAGCTTTATAATATTTTTCTCATTTGAAGATATGTGATGGTATCATCGCTGCAATAATCCCCCTCTGGGGTCCAGCCGTTCTTCAGATAAAAGTTTACAGCTGAATCCAGTGCATGGCAATAGATAGAGAAAATACCCTGTTTTCTTGCATATGCTTCGCAAAATTCCACCATCTTTGAGCCAATACCAGAGCCTTGAAGGCCGCGCTTCACAACAACTCTCCGCATTTTATAACTGTCGCCTTCTGGTGCTAGCGCTGCTGTGCTAATCACCTCATCACCCTGAAAGCCCGCAATTTGGATATTGCTCTTTTCTGTTTCAAATTCTTCTGGTGAAAATGTAAGGCCTAAAGGTTGAAGAATATCTTCACGTAACTTTACTGCTGCGCTATATTAGACCTGCTGCGTAAGTATGAATTTTGTTAAAATATGTATAAAAGGTATGGAGACTTACTGATCAAAGAGGATCTCCATGTCCCTAAGATACACCAAGATACGCAGAAATCCCAAGACATTTCAGC
>NZ_JAJBJB010000132.1 GCF_021811845.1 Candidatus Cyrtobacter zanobii
GGTAATGAAGATATGATAGGAAAATATGTTAAGAATCAGGGCTGTCAATATCAGCAAATCCACAAAGATATGCAGTTGAAGTTATTCTAGTCCGATACCCCGTAGCTTGCTGCGGGGTTATTCATTTAATTTTTCAATACAATTCTTTAATATAAGAAAAATATATTTAGTATTTTGTGAATCTGGTGAATTCTCTGGTTTTGTGCCAGCCAATGAAGTTTTTTTTATTATTAGATTGATAATTTTAGATTATTATATTTAGATCTTATTAAATGTATTGTTTTTGGTTTAGCTCAATTGGATCTGGGTTTTTATGTTCAGGCTGCAGGAATACTGGGGGCGGTTTCGGCTACAAAGGTCATTTCCAATAATATAGCCAATTCAGAAAGTATTGGGTATATTGCTGATAGGGATTTCTATACATCGTATATACATGGGCATAAGGCAAAATCTTCTGTTACTATGCCGTCTTCTGGGCTTTTTTTGCTAAATAGTCAGGGGACGTTCGAATGTACTGGCAGGACACTGGATGTGGCTATAGATGGGAGAGGGTTTTTCGCTGTGCAGACAAAAAATGGAAGAATGTTTTCTAGAGCAGGAAGATTTCATCTCAATGCACAAGGCACGCTCGTCAATTCTGATGGGTTTGCGGTACTAGGGCCAGATGGCTCTCAAATAGAGCTTGAAGGATCAGAGAGTAATATACGTATTGACGGAAATGGCCTTATTATAGTTGGTGGCAAGCAAGTGGGAGAAATTGGTGTTTTTGCACTTAATGGCAAGCCATCTAAATCATTTTTAGGCTACGTTTCTTCTAATGCTGTGGATATAGTTACAAATCCAAAAGTTATACAAGGTAGTGTGGAAAAGGCAAACATTGGAAAAATGGAGTTGATGGCTAATTTAGCTGAAGCAAATAATAAAGTACATTCAATTAATAAGCTGTTTGAGGTAGATAACGAACTTTTTAAAAAATTGAGTGATGTTGTATCTAGTAATTAATTTTATGTTATGAATTCTGGTATTATTCATGGTGCGATACTAGCTGGTGGCGCTGTTATGACAACTAAAATTGATAATTTGGTGAATGCCAAATCAAATGGGTTTAAGCCTGCCCTTCAGGAGTTATTGGCGGCCTCTTATGCTGAATCTCAGCTTGGTAATGGTGCTGTATATCAAGGTAATGGTGTTAGAACTGGTCAAACTATATCGTTATTTGAGCAGGGGGAAATAGAGTTTAATAAGACTGAGCTGGATGTTGCAGTGCAGGGCAGGGGCATGTTTATATTGACTGATCAGGATGGAAATATTTTTTATACTAGAAATGGGGCTTTTTCTGTTGATGCTAATGGGATTTTAGTGCATGCTGCATCTCGTTATCAGGTTGGAACTCAGGCAATACAGATTACAGCACAGCAGTTAGGGAGTCTTAAAATTGACGAAAAGGGTAAGGTAACATGCAAAGGTGATGATGGCAAAACTGATGTAGAGCTAGGTTTTTTAGAATTAGTAGATTTTCCTAGTAGATCTAATTTGAAGAGGGAGCGGTATGGGTTGTTTGCACAAACGGCACTTGCTGGTGAGGAGGAAATTGCTATGCCTGGTGAAAATGGTATGGGGTTGCTTACTCAACACGCTTTAGAAAGTTCTGGCACAGACTTAATTGGTAGCTTGATTGAGATAAATGATCTGTCACAATATATGATGGCAGTAGGTCAAAATGCGAAGATTATGCATGAAATGTACAGGAAAGTTATGGATTCAATGGCATGAGATATTTTTTATACATAATATTTCTTCTTTGTTTTAGTAATGCATTTGGGCATGAGGGCAATTTCATGAAGAGGTTAGAAAAAGAGATATGGTATAGGGGGTTAAGCTGTGTGCCTGTAATTGAGCCTTATGTTGAATATGATGGTGAGATAGAATTTAAGAGCTTTCGCATCCTAAAACTTCGGGAATTTGAAGCTAGATTCATCCATATGGGGAAAAAACATATTGTTCGTGGTCAGTGTATGGGAGAAGAGGTATTGGTACCAGTTTTGGTCGAAACCATAAAGCCACACTCTAAAATATCAGAAAAGATGGTGCGCTTGGTATATGTTGAAAAGCATAAGGTAAAAAAGGAGCATATAGTTGATCTTCAAGATATAGTTGGTATGAATTCAAGAAGGACTATTGCTGCGAATGAGCCTGTATTCCATAAAGATCTATATAAAGATTGGGCTGTGAAGCGTGGTCAAAGTGTAAAAGCGTTTGTGATTTCAAAGGGTTTGAGTATAGAGGTTCAGGCTATTAGCCAAGAGAATGGTAATCAGGGTGATACAATCAAGATCAAGAATTCTAATACTATATTGAATGCTATTGTAATTGGTGATGGTATAGTGAAGTGCGTTCAATAAGTTGTTTTATGTATATTTATGCAAAGGTATTAATGTTATGTGCTATAGTTTGCCTTCATTCAGGCTGTACAAGGTTGTTTTCCGCAACTCAGCCAACTTTTAAACCTGTGGAACTTGAGCCGCATGGTGATAAAG
>NZ_JAJBJB010000270.1 GCF_021811845.1 Candidatus Cyrtobacter zanobii
CTGTTCAAGATATTAGGCGACATCGGCATGATAACAACCTATGGATCGGTCTCGTTCAGCTTTACAAATGACAACTGTTACTTGTTGTAATCAAACTGTTTGTACTACATTGTTCTCAACAAAATCACAGTGCTGCAGTTTGAGTTCGGAGACAACGAAAACGACAACGTCAAGCTCAAAGTCAGCATCAGACAGTACTTCAGGACGTCTGGAGTACGAAACATCGACGACTGCGACTGTGATGTCAGAGACAATGCAGTCAGACCCAGTCGAGTTCAGTTTCATGTACACTGACTCGTATCATCAAGACAGCCAGTACTGGCAGCATTTTGAAGTTCATCTGAACTTATTTGTATCAGAGCCTCCAGTCTTTGTTAACAGTCTGCATGCTGTTGTTGTGAGCAGATGTCAAGACTCAGTTTACATTCTACCAAACTATTCGGACCCTGACAGCTTCAATATTACAGTAAGGCTTGACAGTGATGCACCTGACTGGATTGCCATCAACGACTTGACGATATCGATCAACTCGAAAAGCGGACAAAATATTACTG
>NZ_JAJBJB010000133.1 GCF_021811845.1 Candidatus Cyrtobacter zanobii
CATCAATACCACAATCTTCACAAAGGCTTTGTAAAGAATACTCTTTTTTAGTCTGTGAAGAGAGGTATTCCATTAAATCAACGCTCTCTATAGCTTTTATGTCTATATTTGCCTCTATGCACTTTTTAATGCAGCTCTTTGCATCAATAAACACCTTCTTTATATAGTCAGCTTCCAATATCTCCTTGATTGCCAGCAAAAAATCATGCGCATGTAACACCTCGTATTTATTAGAGGCTATGTATAGCTCATCCATATGAATATACGCTATGCCGTCTGTTGTTATTTCATTAATAAAGGCATCATCGATCTTGGTCTTTTTCAGCTTTGTATTATCTATGTGGCATTTGGTGTAATCTATTCCAAGCCTTCTTGCTATAGATTGAAAGCCATATTTTTTTAAAAATCCATCAAGCAAGTTATCATCCCTATTGATCGTCATACTATGCAATTCAATACCCAGTGGCACATCTTCAACTAAGGTAACCAATTGTCTTGAAATATAAGCAATTTCTTTATTTTCTTTTAATGCTTTTCGTACTTTAAGTGATTGTATTAAATCAAGATTTTCATAAACAAGATCTAGTTGCTTATATTCATTTATAAGCTTAGCGGCAGTTTTTGGCCCTATACCTGGCACACCAGATATATTATCACTCGAATCGCCAACAAGAGCAAAAAAATCAACGAGATTTTCCGGCCATACCCCAAATTTTTCAAATACTAATTCGCGTGACATATTCAGCTCCTTGATTGGGTCAAACACAGCAATACTTGCATTAATAAGTTGTGTAATATCCTTATCAGTTGTTATAATTTCAGCACAATGCCCCTGCTTTTCTGCAAGCCTTGCAATGGTCGCTATTATATCATCAGCCTCAAACCCATCCCTTTCAATGGCGCATACGCCAAGCGCCCTGGCGGCCTCTCTAATTAATGGAAATTGCAGCTTTAAATCATCAGGCGCCTCAACTCTATTTGCCTTATATGTGTTTAATATATCATTTCTAAAAGTCTTTTTTCCGGAATCTAAAGCAATAACAATTAAATCAAATTCCTTTTTTTCCATTATCTTAAGCATCACATTACAAAAGCCGTATAAAGCAGAAACGTTTTGTCCTGCAGGGCAGCTTAGATACGGTATTGAAAAATATGCCCTAAAAACAATACCATATCCATCTATTATACAAATTTTCATTTAGGTGTTGCTATAGAAATAATTGGGGCATATCTTAGCATTAAAGTCGCTCTTTATGAATCATTTTATGACAAAGAATAGATCGTATTTAAGCCAACTATTCCAAGATAATAAAAATACAAAAGCCTTAAGCATCGCCCAGACTATCTATATGATGACACAGGGTGAGCAGCTGAAATCTTTAGATCAGGTATGTGTGAAGCAAAGTATGGAGAATCTTTCTAAGCTTATAGGGAGCGAGAATAGTTGGGAGATAGATATACTGGATAATTGTGATAGGGCCGTTATTACGATCTTAAATAAAAATATGCCGTTTGTGGTAGAATCCATAGGCAATGAGCTCAAAAATTACTCAATAGACGTGGACCTTGCAGTACATCAACTTGTTAGTATCCGTAAATCTCACGATGAGATTGTTTTATCACCAGTGAAAAATAGCACTGCCACACATCTTGTAACACAATTTTTTATTAATAAAGGATCTGTCCTACCAGGCAAAAAGATATTAATGCAAGCAATAGAAAAGGTATTAAGTTGCATAAGCTTCACAGTAGGGGATTGGAAGGCAATGATAGAAAAGGCCGAGCACTGCGCAGATTCAGTACCTGAAAACCAAAATATCTTATTTGAAACCTCTGATTTCCTAAAATGGTTGATAGATGGTAACTTTGTTTTCTTAGGCTATGCTAAACTCGAGGAGAGGCCTGATAAATTCATATATGATAAATCTGAAGTTCTTGGCATACTGAAGGCTGATGCGTATAAAGATGAAGAAATACCGTTTATCAAATGCCAGAATGGGGTGATCCATTTGCAAAAATCTGAAAGCAGATCTGTTGTGCATAGAACTGCACATATGAATTGCATATATTTGAAGCGGGATGAGAAAAATATAGATATGTTTATGGGCTTTTTCACATCCTCTGTATATTATCAGAGCGTGCGTGAGATACCTATGATCCGCAGGAAGGTTTCTAATATTTTTGAAAAATATGGATATCCAGAGGCTAGCCATAACGCAAAAGAGCTGATCACTGCGCTTGAAAATTTCCCAAGGAGTGACCTTATACGCTCACCCGAAGATGAGCTATATGAGATTGCATCCGCTGTTGTATCATTATCATTGGTACCTGGTGTTAGAGTGTTTGTCAGGCCTGAAGCGCAAGACAGGTTTGTCACATGCATGATTTTCATGCCTAGGATGCAATTTAAATCTGATATAATTAATACTATATGTGCTATCCTAAGTGAACAAATAAATGGCACTATCTCAAGGCATTATATACATATAGG
>NZ_JAJBJB010000134.1 GCF_021811845.1 Candidatus Cyrtobacter zanobii
TAGCTGTACCTAGGACTCTGAGCTCCTCCTTGTTGATATATTTGTCTGCTTTGAGTTTGAGGAGAAGAATTAAGAGATTGATAAGTTGGTTGTGAAGATGTATATGATCCAGTTTGTTGAGTTCTTCCTGGTTGTGTGCTTTGAGAATTTGTTGAATATTGAGTTTTAGCTGGATATTGTGTGTAGCCTGTACTTTGAGTATTGCTTGGTTTTTGAGTAGATCCTTTTGTTTGAGTATATCCACTTCCTTGAGTATATCCATAACTTTGGGCATTTCCACTTCTTAATCCATTATAATTATATCCAAGTTGGTAGTCTTGAGAGCCAGCAGAATTTGATTGATAATTTGATAGAGGTTCAACGTATGTAACAGATCCAGAAGGAGACTTTAGTTGATTTCTCACATTTTCGTCATATGTAGGTGAACTGTCAACTAATCCCTTGAGAATACTTGCTGGTTCAGCAACTGTTTCAATTGTTATTGTATCTGCTTGAGCAGGTTGAGTTGAGTGGTAAGTTCTTTCAGAGTAATCATCTTCAACAGGAGCAATATATTGACTAAATGGATTAGATTCTTGTTGATTAATGTGCGGTAAATTTGATGGTTCATTACTTTTGTCCGAAGTAACCTCACTAATTGTATTAGGTCTTGATGAGCTTGGATTTGAAGTTTGATATTGCGATGAAGATGCTTGATTGTAATTTTGTTTTGCTTGACTATTTGGTGAAACAGATGATGATCCACTTGAAGTACCACTTGATGATCCACTTGATGATCCATTTGATGATCCATTTGATGATCCACTTGATGATCCATTTGATGATCCATTTGATGACCCATTTGATGACCCACTTGACCATCCTTGTGAGTATGAATTTCCAGATTGAGTAGAAGGATTACTATAAGAATTTGCACCACTATTTGAAGGTGAAGAGGATTGTTTGCTAGATGTCCAACTTCCATCTGAATTTAGACCTGTATTTTGATTTTGGCCATAAATATTACTTTTAACAGGAGTTGAACTTGACCAAGAATTTTCAACTTTAGATTGTTCAACTTTTTGAGTTCCATATCAGGGTTTTCTTGTATCAGTGAATTCACTAAGTCTTGTTTGTGTAATAATTTGATCTTCAGCAGTATCTTGAACTTTCAAATGATCTTTGCATCTTATTCTAGTACTATCAAACTGACGAGGATCTTCGATTCCTCTCGCTGCCAAGTCCACGTCTCCGTAGTACAGCTTCGATCACAAGTACTCCATAAATATACCGAGCTCAACCTCGCCTGCCTCATTCGCGTTGCCTTCAAGTCTGAGCGGGTGTCCGTCAGATTCAGCCTTGACGTAGAACTCGCCTCTGCGCTCAAAGAAAACCCAGTCTACCTGACGAGCAAAACTCGGACGTGGGCCGTGTCGTTCGCCGAGCTGATGCATGACGGCTGCAAACGTCTGGTCGTTGCTGACGTGGACTGCGTGCTTGAGCTCTCTGATGAACTTGTCTGCGTTTTTGCCTTCGGTCATCGCTGTGTGCTTTGCGAGCAGTTCTTTGCCGAGGTTCGTGAAGTACGACGACGTGAGCACGCGAGTCAGCGCTGTATCGCCGAAAAGTCCGAGTTCATAGTAATGGGTGTAGTACTCGTCAATTAGGGTCTCTGTTTGGAAGTCGAGTGTATATGGAATGCGCTGTCCGTTTGCTTTTGCTGTGATATAGTCGTCAAGGTAGAGTATTGTATTTGCAAAATTTATGTCTGATGGATTTTTGTTCATTGCTCTTGCAAGTGACTCATAAAGTCTATTTTGATATTTTTCTTCAAATTCACTCTTTGCTTTATTTAAATTTTTTCTAATGTCATCTTTCAATCCTCCATACATTTGAATTGGTTTTATTAGGAATTCTTTATCACTATTTCCAGGATAAATATCTAATCTTTGATCACCTCATTGAGGCTTTGCTACTCCAATTTCATCTCTGACATTATTTACTTCTTTTTCAGTTACAGGTATTTTAGACAGATCATCGAATCCCATGATCAAGTCAACTCCTTCAAGAGTTGTTGGATATAATCCCATTGCATATGAATAACCAGATAATATGCTTACATTATCGCTTGGACATCTTACAAATATATTCTTGGGGTCGTAAACTGTCGGAAGTACTCCAGATGCTTCAAATCTATTTCTTGCACGTTCTCCAAGTTTATACATGTTTCTTTCTCCAACATAAGTAATCTTTCCATTTTCTTTTCCATAGTCTTCGTATACAGAGGCATATTCAGAATTACCAGTAAACATCGGTGTTCTTTCTCCACTACTTATAAGACTGGAGATAAATACTGCGTTATCCTTTGTAGCCAAAGTCAGTCCTATAGAGTCCACGAATTAGAGTATTCAAGATAGAAATTTATTTAAATTCATGATTTTAACTGTCTGCTGCTCATGATCCGTTGCAGAGATTTAAATAGTTTAAGATCCTTTGGAGTATAT
>NZ_JAJBJB010000271.1 GCF_021811845.1 Candidatus Cyrtobacter zanobii
ACCTGATTTTCTAAAACATTCTCTTATTTTCGATTCAAAAATTTAAAAGAGGCAATTTAAATAAAAATATCTATTTTAAGTTAAATTTTCGTACGAGTTTTTAGCTTGATTGGGTCCTTGAGCATCATCTGCATTTACAAGTTGGTCTAATTGATCAGAATCGAGGCTTCTGTCATCGTCTTGCTCCTCATATTCGCCCTCACCTTCAAGTTCTTCCATTTGCTGATCAACTTCTTCCATGATGTCACTGGCACTGATCTGAGATTTGTCTTTAGGTTGGATTGGATCTAACTTGTTGGCTTTAGTACCCATTTTGACATGTGCTCCATCTACATTTACAACACCTGGTAAAAATTTGTTGTCTTCCGCCTCTTTGTCGTCTGAAATAATAGGCAAGGAGTATTCAGCAAGCTCAACGTTTGAGTTGAACTGATAAAGGTCTTGTCTTCTCCAAGCTCTGTCTTGTCTGTTGTTAGTCAAAATTGCAAATATGTTATGCTGGTTCGATTTTGACTTCGGCTTTTTATTCCTCTTAGGATCGTGTCTATCC
>NZ_JAJBJB010000272.1 GCF_021811845.1 Candidatus Cyrtobacter zanobii
ATGTTGATGAGCATCCATCATTATTGCTTATGTTTCCATCTTCACATTGCTCTGAGGGTGTGATGTATTCATCGTTGCATTGTTGTGCGCATGTTGAAGCTGTTGAAGAAGTTCCGCCTGATCAATGATAGCCGTTGATCGACCCAGTTCAATCTGATTTTCATCCGATATTATCTGATGCATTACCATCATCACAAACTTCTGTTCCTAACACCTTGCCATCTCCACAAATTGCGCTGCATGTTGATTTTGAACCTGCAACGTTCGCACAAGTCCAACCAGTCTCAACTGAACAATTTGAAGATCATCCATCATTGCTGCTTGTGTTTCCATCGTCTCAACCTTCAGTATACTGAGACTCGTAGTTCGAATTTCCTCAAGTGTAAGTGCAAACTGAAATAGGTGATAGTCCAGTCGTATCGACTCACTTGTAGAGATTCTCAATCTGTCAAGTGCTCGATCATCCGTCTGAACTCACAGTGTTTCCGTCATCGCATTGTTCGGTTGATTCAGACGATAAAATATGTCCATTGCCGCATCCTTGTCT
>NZ_JAJBJB010000273.1 GCF_021811845.1 Candidatus Cyrtobacter zanobii
GGGCTTGGATATTACTGCGATAGTACATAAAAAACCTGCTGCATTTGTTAGTGGTAATATCCGGTATGTAAGATCGTCATTACATGCGTTACCGGGCTTTCTTTCTAAGGAAGAAGCCTTCGATGTTATTTTTCACCTGGCAAGGATATCAGGAAAGAGGTGGGGTAACCTTGGCCGGCTGATAGCAGGCTTGCAAGGGGCAATAATAAATAGACGCATATTGCAAGCGGTTAAAAAACATCATAGCAATGCAAGGCTTGTTTACCTTTCAGGTTCTCTGATGTATGGGCACAACTCCGGAAAAAAATTTGTTGAAACTGATGAACTAAATCCAACAGGATTTGGCAGATATTATTACTATGCTGAGCGTCCCCTTATCAACTCCCTCAGTAATGATAATAGTAATACCATTATGTTGCGTGCCCCCTGGATACTGGGAAAGGGTTCATGGTTTTCCCAATTATATGAACGGCATATGTTAGAGAAAAAATCAGTACCCGTATACGGTAACGAGAACAGGAGGATGTCTTTAACTACGGTAGAAGAT
>NZ_JAJBJB010000274.1 GCF_021811845.1 Candidatus Cyrtobacter zanobii
CCTCCTCTTTTCTTCTTTGTTCTTCTTCTCTTCTCTTATTTTCCTCTTCCTCTCTTAATCTCCTTTCTTCTTCAAGCCTTCGTTGCTCTTCAAGTCTTTTTCGTTCTTCTTCCTCACGGCGCTTTTGGGCCTCAAGTTCCTGCTGTCTTTTTCTTTCAGCCTCTCTCTTCCTTCGTTCTTCATCAATTTGATCCAGACGACGTTTCTCTTCAATAATTCGTAATCTTTCCTCTTCGGCTTTGCGAATGCGTTCTTGCTCGATTCGAAGTTTTTCTTGTTTTTCACGTTCGATTCGAATACGTTCTTCTTCCTCACGACGAAGATTTTCTTCTCGGAGTCGCTTTGCTTCTATTTCACGAAGCAGACGTTCATGCTCCTCATGTCTTTGCTGTTCTTCTCGTTCTTTCCGAAGTTTTTCTTCTCTTTCTCTTCTGATTTGCTCTTCTCTTTCTTTCCTAAGTTGCTCCTCTCGCTCTTTTCGAAGTTGCTCTTCTCGTTCCCTCCTAAGTTGTTCTTCTCGCTCTTTGCGGAGTTGTTCCTGTCTC
>NZ_JAJBJB010000135.1 GCF_021811845.1 Candidatus Cyrtobacter zanobii
AATTAATTGCAATATTACAGGCACAAAATGGAAAGGTAAGTTTAAACTTTTGCTTTCTGCTAATTAAGCCTAACTATTGGCTCATAGTTATTAACCTTTTTATATGGCTAACTATGAAAGGACATCTTAATCCTCTGAATTTATTATAAACTAGTTTTAATAAAATGAATTAAAATAGCGGAATTAAGCAATTTTCAGCTTAATTCTTGACTAATTTTAAACTTCTTAATTTATTCTTTAGCATTAATCAAGAAAATATATTTACAAATGATAAATTTGAGATAGTAAAGAAGGCATTACTTGACAGCGAACAAAGATCTAGAATGTGAATGAAAAACAAGAAAATAAGCATGAAGGGTTGACAAGTATATTTATTATTCAAAGATAAATGGGAACAGCATACAAAGAAACTGATTGCAGAAGAAATTGTATATTTTGGAGGAGTAAGATAACTTTAATTAAAGAATATTAATATAATACAAATATAGGCCATAAAACAAAGTCTAGATAGTAACATTGACTTGATACTTTATTATGGAAATTTGGAGACAATTATTGAGACATTTGCTCATATTAGCAAGCAAGTTAGACAGCAAATCAGCTCCTGTCAAGCAAAACATAAACAGACAGGTCCGCTGTCAGTCAAATTTATTCACGCCGAAGCAAGTCCACGACGAGTCGTCCAGTGAGGCCGTCGCAGCGCCAAACGGCTCTCAATGCTCGGGACACCGACTCACAGCTCCCGACCGCCGCTCGATACCACAGGACAGCAGCGCAGCGACGGCTGTCTGGTCATCAACCTGAGCGACCAGCACTACGACGTCTACCGGCTGGCCTTGACGCTGGCCACGTCCGGCAACCAGACTCTGCTGCTCGGCGACCGACTCGAGCAGTTCATGAACTTCTACCGCAGCCAGCGACTCGGCTTCTACTGAGCGAGAGGTAAGTCCGCTTCACTCATTTGTAGGCCTCAACGCCACCGAAATCGAACAGCACGCTCTCGGAGCCGCAGCAGCGAAGCCCGACGGCAGCGACGGCTGAGGAACCGCAGACAGGCCAGAGAGCTTCGTGATGTGAGTCGCGCCGTACAGGTGACCGGCGGCGAGACCGAAGCCGCAGATCAGAGGTAAGCAGACTTGTCAACTTTTAGCGTCGAGACCGACTGTGAACCACCACGTGTTCGACCTGACGAGGCGGCAAGGCAAGCTGGTTGTCGATGTGCACCAGCTGTGGATCCGGGCGCCGCTCGGCATGAGTGTGTTTCAGACCGACAAAGAACGCAGGAGATCACAGGCAAGGGCGAGCCAGATACGAGCTGAATTTAAGAAACACAAGGAGAAAATGCGATTAGAAAACAAACCAAGACTAGACGATGCAGTATGAATACCAGAACCTCAACCTGGTCACAATTTTTGTCAAATATGCAAAATTCAGATATTTGATTATTTTATGCATATCGATTCTTTTGAGCATAATTCAAATTGAAATACAATTCCGAATTCCACATTATTCAAAAATATCGACGATTTACTTAAGATTATTTCCAAAGATCATTTTTCAGAAATTAAAGACAAACGAGTATATTTAATAGAGGAAAAGGAAAATAACTCACATAATTATTACACAAAGATGGTTGGTTATTCAAAAATTCAACCCTATTCAAATCTTATTTCAACAAAACATGCAGAAGAATCGATACCTCAGATGAAAACCTCATATTCATCAAATGCATGTAGGAGACAGACTCTTTCATCAGCTCTTTTAAAAAGTATGGAAAACTCAAGTGGACAAAATTGAAATTCATTTGCTTCGAATAACGCAAACTCAATTTCAAATAAATAAAATCCGAACATTTGAAAATTCGCCAGTTAAAGAAAACAGTAAGTTTATGAAAAATTAAAATTTTATTGACTTAAATTTGATTAATTAGCTTTTAAGATTTGCATATTTTAACTTAGCTTGTTTTAATAAGGGGAAAGTCTACCATAAAGGCAATTAGCTAAACTAGACTGCTTTAGCATAACTAATTCATACTACCATTAGTGCACTAAGTTGAAATCCATCTTCAATTTGTCTAATAACCTCCAAATTTAAACCTTGTCTATTAATTTAAGCTTTAGTAAGGCTCTATTCGAAGTATTGCAAATTTATCTGCTTCAAACAAAGATGGCAATTAATACAGTGTTTATTTACTTAGATTGAAATCTTAAAATGTCAAAATCTATTTTTACAATTTAAACAGGCTATATGTTGACTTTCCAACCACTAATTCTTAAGTTTATTTAAATTCAACTTGATAAATATTTTGCTTAATTTTAATTTTTACAGGAAGTGAAGAATCTGAGCATTCATCGGAATTTACAATAAATCTAGGCACTTTAGAATTAGAGTATGAAATTGAAGAGTCAGAAACTAGTAATAATTAAG
>NZ_JAJBJB010000136.1 GCF_021811845.1 Candidatus Cyrtobacter zanobii
GCTCTCTTTTTGCACTGCACTTAATTAGGATCTTGGCGGTTTATGCATATTCTCAAGACTAAGAGTATCTCTGAATAATGCAGCTATGTAGGGATGATCTGTTGATGCCATACACCTCTGCCACTTTTTTAAGACCACGTTTACTTGAGGCGATTATTGCTTTTAATCTCAACCTTACAACTTCTTCTTGGATTGAGTAAAGCTTCCTTGGCTTTTAACACCTCATCGTTAATCTTTTATACATTCTATAGACTATACTTATATCAATTGTATCAATTCTTATCAAAATATATCTGGTTATAATGGGGAAATGGTATTATATGCGAATTATCTTATGAAATGATAAAATATTTTCAATATGTTATCTAAAAACTTAAGTAATTACGTTATAGAAATCACAACGTTTGATTTCATTTTATTGAGTTATATGCTAGAATAGCACCGCTTTTTATGTTTTATTGGTTATGCGGGGGAAATTTTGGACAATAGGTAAAGAGTGTAGAGTGCCTGTGGCTCCCCATACCTTGGCAGATAAATATTTCAGGGAGAACAACACTCAAAAAGGCATTTTGTTCGAGCTTAATGGTGAAGATGGGGCTGGTTACGTATACGAAAGGGGATTTCTGCAAAAGATTTTTGGCTACTGTGGTTATAAGTTTCGGTTCGCTTATAGACGTGACGGTAGTGGTGGTTGTATTCTAAGTGTAGAAATTTGCGAATCTAGGGAAAATAAATCATTCGCACTATTATTCAAACTGAAATCTATCGAATTATTATTCTTATGGGGCGCTTCAGTTATTTTAGGTCCCTCATGTCTTAATTATACTGGTCTACCTGTTGGTTATCAACCAGCTAATCCCAAAGATGCTCGCATGCCTGATGAGCTCATTAATGCTAAGATTGAAGAAATCAAAGCAAATACTCTTTATCAGAGTATTCCAGGCATGCTTGAACGTATTGCAAAGCTTATAAACGATGGAAAAACTGATCTAGAAGCATTTGATCAAGCGGGATTTATGAAGCAATTAAAGGAGTGCGGATCTTTCATTTCAAAGTCGATAGAATACTATTTAAGGCTCGTGGAAATTGAAGTGAATGGGGTCAGTGATGGGGGAGGGAGTATAGGATATGATGACTTAGTGTGTAATAAAGAGATGAGGCTCTTAGCAGCTTTTGGGGATGCCCTTAGGTTTCGCGATCTTGTTGCTATGGCGGTGACGAATGGGTTAGCAGATGCTAATAATGGTCAGGTTGCCGAAGCTCTTGGCCTCTATGATAATCAGGTTGCTGCCATGGCACGTATATTATTTTCAGAAGGCACTTACAACCACTTCTTGGAGTATATGAAAATTTCAAATCAGTATGTTGTTGCCGATCAGTTGGATAAAATTCAAAAATTCGAAGAATGGTTACTAGAAAAAGGTTCTGTAAGCCAGCCTGGCCAATTGGGCGCAGATGGTGCTGCTTCATTGCTACAAGGTGATGCGGGTAGTGATGCGGGTAGTGGTTCACTGAGCACGGATTCAGTGTTTGGAGGGGAAGATGGACAAGGTTTGTTGTGGAGCAATTGCAACTTGTTGTCTTGGGCTGCTTTTTAGACGAAAACGATTCGGTCTTAGATTCAATCTTATTGCTGGAATTTATAATTTTGAGTTGCTGTAAATGAGTTTCGAAAGAGGTCTATTATATCCCAACCTTCTTTTGCCTATAATACACAGCTTAAGACACATTGAGTCAAACAAATTGTGGAATTGCTGATTAAAAATATAATGGCCAAGTGTGTAGGCTTGTAGTGGATAGGTTATATGCGAATTATCTTATGAAATGATAACATATTTTCAATATGTTATCTAAAAACTTAAGTAATTACGTTATAGAAATCACAACGTTTGATTTCATTTTATCGAGTTACATGTTAGAATAGTACCGCTTTTTATGTTTTATTGGTTATGCAATGGGAATTTCAGACAATAGGTAAAGGTCGTAGAGTGCCTGTAAACCACTATACCTCGGCAGTGGCATATTGCGGTGGACAACGCTTCCCAAAAAGGCACTTGGTTTGAGCATAAAGATAATACTGCTTGCGTATACGAAGATGGATTTCCGCAAAGTGTTTTGTGCTCGCTTGGTTATGAGTCTCGGCTCGCTTATAGACTTGATGGTAATGATTGTGTTGTAAGTAAAGAAATTCGCAAACTTGATAAAAATAAACTCCTCGCACTATTATTCAAACTGAAACCCTTAGAATCATTCTTCTCATGGGGCGCTTCAGTTATTTTTGATTTACTATATTCTAAGAACCAGTCACGTAAAAGATGAAATATTGAAAGGGATGTGGTATTAGAGCATCAAAAAAAGGAGAAGAATGTCAAACAAATACAGCAGCGACACTAGTGATAAAGAGTGGGATTTAATAGAAA
>NZ_JAJBJB010000275.1 GCF_021811845.1 Candidatus Cyrtobacter zanobii
GAAGTAAATATCAGAGACCTCAGGGTAATGGTCTGGGTCGTTCGGCTTAACAATGTCATCTTCGCTGTTCATTTCTGCGTATTCAATGGTTCTTTGGCCAGAAACCATCAAATTGTCAGCCTCAGTCCAAAATCTGACAGCAAAACTAAAATTCAATGAAATTTCTAATGAAAATTGAAGTGACACAGCAGCAGTTACAAGGTCAATAGTTGTTGTATGATTTCTCAGAATAACAATAAGTAGTGCATTGATTAATACAAATAGTAAGCTCAACATATCAAGTAATACTCCCATATGTCTACTAATTCCGAAAAACATAAACATAGCGTTACTGTTTACATCTCAGTCTCTCATAAAGCCTCTGACAAAGAACTGTTCTTTGTGATAGGCCCGGATTGTATCGAGTCCGTCGATCGCAGAGCCAAGTTTGGTGTTGATTGGACCTTTTGTAATTGCTTCGATTCTTTGACTGTCGTTCTGTGCAAGCAAACACCGCTTTTGAACAATATACATGAAAATAAAAATGACTCAAAGTGGGATC
>NZ_JAJBJB010000276.1 GCF_021811845.1 Candidatus Cyrtobacter zanobii
GATGAAATTCCAAGCTGGTTTTCTCGAAACTAACTTGGATGTCTGGAAGCTCAATTTTGGCTTGGCTCTTCTATCCTTTTCACTGCTTTCCAGATACTATAGGTCCTAGTTGATCTCGTTGAACTCCTCCGTCATCCCAAGAATTTACCTTTACATGACCAATGGTTCCTGACTGTCCAACATCGAGAATAAGAGTCTTTTCAATCAAGGTGTTGGTAAAGGTCTAAATACCTTCATTAAATCTGAGGACAAAGCATTTTGTTGACTCTTCCTGGATGTTGTTGTAAACGAAAGCTCAATCATTTTCCAACTCTGTTATAATTAGCTTTAGACTCCTGTGCTGGTCTTACAGAAAGGATCGCAATACCCCTTAAAATCAGGGGAATTATTAGACTTGGAGTTATTTATTTTTTCTCTTATTTTCAAGTCCTTCTTCTTGCTTATTATAGAATAAAAGAATTTATGAAAACATTACAAACAAACACATTCAAAACATTGCTGACTTATTTGTAACTTGACTACAATGGTGTATTGAG
>NZ_JAJBJB010000277.1 GCF_021811845.1 Candidatus Cyrtobacter zanobii
GTGCGCTTACTTTGCTCTTTTTGAAAGAAGTATAAGCATCACGTACGAGATCAAGTAGAATCCAAAACAGATTGCCATTGTTGCTAAGATACTCGTTGATTTGCTATCAGTGAATCCAAGACTTCCCACAGGATCGCAGGTTGGACTGCAAGTCAGATATAGCCCATCATATTCATTATAGACGTACACTTGGTATGCATATTTGAATGGGCTTAAATATTGAATGGGCTTAAGGATTGGAATTGGGTTACTCTGGCTTACAAAGAATCCTGATAAAAGCATCATGGGAATCATTAATAACGGGTTTAAAGTGATTGCAACCTCTTTCGTTGGAAACAAAGTTCCTCCAATCATCCCAAGACCTGAACCTGTCAGTACCAAAATTATTGAGTACGAGTAGAAAATGAAGAAACGAGATGCATCATTTGTATTAAGGCCTACTCAAAAATAAATCAGCACAGTTGGAACCGTACTTATATAGAGGATGCTTGGCAGCTCACTTACCTATAAATTCATTTGTCAGAATTTAATGAAG
>NZ_JAJBJB010000278.1 GCF_021811845.1 Candidatus Cyrtobacter zanobii
GGATTAATATACTACTGGGGTAATTACGATCAAGATATGCACTACGAACCAATGCAAGTTTTCTGTGAAGGAGGAATGTCAAAGGCTCAAATCGATTGGTCAGTTCCACTTAGACTTGCTGATGATGGAGGATATAGACAGTCAGCTGTCAACGTTTATGGAGCAAACTTTTCGAGCTTTTCATCCCAAAACTATGATACTCAGAAATATCACGAAGACTCGTCGTCAATGATTGCAGATAAGCTAAATGAAAAGCAGCAGGTTCATCGAGCAAAGTATATTACATTCAGGTTGAGAAGACCTGAAATTTGCTGCTTGGAATCTTCGATGTTTTCTTCAGTTTTGAGCAAAACAATGTCTTATGGTTTTACGTTTTTCTCAGTTCAAGGAGTGTATCCTGACAACTATCCTCCAATTAGGAACGCATTACTTGATGTCCAAAAAGAAAACACACTGGAAATCCTATCTCAATGTTGCTCTGGAAACCTATCGGAGACTTTTGGAATAATTGCGAATGACAAGGCTGTAATAGAC
>NZ_JAJBJB010000279.1 GCF_021811845.1 Candidatus Cyrtobacter zanobii
TGGTGGAGGCGCCGAACGGAGACTTTTTGTATCGTGAAGACAGTTTGTGATCAAGGATCTGAAGTTCTTCTTTGAAGTTTGTATCGTACTGGCCGGGACCAGGTGAATTAACTACATCTTTACTATTCGGATTTAAATCTTTTAGTGCAGAGGTGCCAAATGCATTTAAATTGTTACTGATCTCAATTGCACTGACAGCTCCTTTCTTTGGCAGTAATTTTGATTCAGTTTCTTGTACAATTTTCTTTTTTGGACTATAAACTCCAACTCCAGGACTATTTACATTTGATGGATCAACGTATGGTGTAATCATTGCATTTCTGTTCATCATATTTGTTCGAGCTGTAGTACTTCCAAAGCCTTGTGGACTATTCTTTACATATTTATGCTCGTAAGCAGTATTGTACTCTCCTGGACCTGGATTCGGAGATAGTTTCGGATCTCGACTTGTTTTTGACGAAAATATAGCGCTCTCAAGATTAAGTTTATGCATTGAGATTTGCTCATTAAGAGTCATTTCAGCTATATAATAA
>NZ_JAJBJB010000280.1 GCF_021811845.1 Candidatus Cyrtobacter zanobii
CCCAAAACCCCTGTTTATTTAAAAATAATTGAAATAGTAGACTGCAGTTTAATTCTTATTCATTAACAATGATTCTCTAATTCTCTTTTGCATTCAAAACAATTTCTTGATTATGTTTGGGAGAAATGTCGTGAGCCTTGATGGCGACGAGCGAGTGGATAGCGAGTGCAAGCAGTCCTCCGCAGACGTTGCAGATAAAGTAGTTTCCAAAGAACTTAAATGCAGACTGCTGTCCGTACTCGACCTGGTTCCAAAAGTCTTGAGCAAATGCATAAGCAACGTTGAGAGAACCTCCTGCATAGCCAATGGAGAAAATAACTAAGATTCCGTAAGAAACCCCAATTATAAACGACTGGAAGCCAGGGTCTTTGCTTAATGCAGTCTGGCTGCTCGTCTGATATTTAAATAAGAACGAAAACGACTGCAATGAAGAACTCAAGACCTGTCAAAGCCAATTATTTACTTGCTTATTGATCGAAGTACCACTTGAAAACGACTCCCGCAAAGAATCCAAAACTTTTAAGTTACAT
>NZ_JAJBJB010000281.1 GCF_021811845.1 Candidatus Cyrtobacter zanobii
CTGAAACGTCTTTGTCTGCTGCGAACTTCTCGATAACTCCGACGAAGTCCACGTCTTCGTCGTTGTAGACGTAGTAGAGTCCAGGCAGGTTGAAGCACACGTTTCTCTTGATCTCGGGACTTTTGAGTTCGAGCAGTTTATTTGAAATACGCTATTCAGATGTCGTTGATTTCAGACGCGTTGTCGGCCGAGTGCTGCAGGTTAAATACAATTTTGCCGATGTTCTTCGACATCCGATAGTTGCAAGAATCGTCGAGGTCTATGCTGAGGTGCAGTTTCACAACCGGAATAAAGTCGTTTATAATTTGTTCTTCTTCAATAATGTCGTAAATCTCGAGCACCGTTTCGATCGCTGCAAGTCGCACGAGGATCTCGAAGTCGTTCAGGAATTCAACAATTTCGGGGTAAAAGATGCTGATGCAGTTATCTTTTGATAGTTTCTTTCATATTTTAGGTAACTCTTCGCATATTGCTAATCGGATGTTCCAGTTGTGATCTTGACATCAGTACAAAATCAAGCTATTTAATAT
>NZ_JAJBJB010000282.1 GCF_021811845.1 Candidatus Cyrtobacter zanobii
GAAATTAGGTCTGCGTTATATGTGAAGTTAGTCCTTACATTTTGTGGATGCAAACAAATAGAGTAGAAGTCGTATGTGATTGCAGCCTCTTTTTCACTGCTGAACGTCCCCACGTACTTATTTTGAGTTTTTAAAATTGATGAGGACTTGCCAGTTTTCTCCGTTCTTTGATACTCCAATGTAAACTGAGTTTCTGCCTTTTGGACTTGGACGCTGCCTAAGGGTATTCTTTGAGCGGCCTTGAATGAATCTGAATTGCTTTCTTTGAATGAAGCTGTAGACACCAGGAATGTAATCCTCTAAATGAATGGCTGTTCTTCTTCTCCTTCTTCTCTTAACCTCTTTTGTGGACTGCAGCAACGAAGAGTCTGTTATTGGCAGCTGTTGGGCAAGTTCATCCTGAGCCTTGAAAGTACTGAAGTAGTCCTCAACTGAGACTCAATGTCAGTATTGATCGAGTAAATTAACAATCATCTGTATTTGCTCAAGTTCTGGTGTCTATTTAAAGTAAATAAAATAAGCCTTTGAG
>NZ_JAJBJB010000283.1 GCF_021811845.1 Candidatus Cyrtobacter zanobii
CTCGACGACGTCAAAAGCAAACGAAAGGCACCCAAAGGCGCAGACGACACACAAGACAAACAGTCAAAGAAGCCAGGCGCAGCAGATGCAAAGTCCGATAAAGCAAAAGACAAGGAAATATCGAAACTCAAGAGCGAGCTCGATAAGCTCAGAGACAGGATCGAGACTCTTACAATCACAGCAGAGGCACGAAAAGAAGAGGTCAAGAGTCTTCATCAAATCAACAAAGATCAAGAACGCGAACTTAAATCGATGAAGGGTGATCTTACTTCAATGGAAAAGGCCAAAGACAAAACTCTCAAGAAAGCTGAGCAAAACAAAGAAAAGCAATCTGCCGAAACTAAAGCGAAAGAAGAGGAACTTAAGAAGAAGTTCGAAAAGAATCAAGAGAAGATGAGTGGAGACATTGAGAAACTTAGAAAAGAAATGCAGGATATGATCAAAGATTACGAAAGCAGACTCAAAGTGCTCAAAGATCAAAGCACAATGCTCAACACGCAGCTCGACGAAGCAGAACAAGGTATTAAAG
>NZ_JAJBJB010000284.1 GCF_021811845.1 Candidatus Cyrtobacter zanobii
GGCCTGTACTGTAAGAATTGAATATGAAATCGAGATCTTGGAAATTAAATATGGAGACCTTCGTCTCCATTTTAATACTATTAATATTGATTATTCGAAACTTGGTCATTAATAGTTTAAACAAACTAGCTTCAGATCTCTATAGATCTATTCACACTGTTCTTCAGGTCTTTGCTTCAATTCTCTTTTATACTTTGTTTATTCTCAATAAATTCAATTCGTATCGTCAACTTTTGGAGGTTGTAAGCATTCTTTTTATTGATTGGTATAATACTCGACTCAAGAAAAATGCGATAAAAGACTTCAAGGGCAATTCTTTGAGCATAGGCTATGTTTGTATTCGTCACTGCTGATAATCTGGCTGATCACATTCTTGAAGCAATAATGGATTCTGTGCTTGAAGAATGCACATAGAAAGTGCTCTTTGTAGAATAAACCAAAGGAGGCCTTGGATATGCAACAGTGTACTTGCATATCGTCAAACTATTTTGACTTTTAATTCTTTCGGTTTGCCATACTTGTTTTAAT
>NZ_JAJBJB010000137.1 GCF_021811845.1 Candidatus Cyrtobacter zanobii
GCCGGCATCGTTAATCTCAAAAATGGTTTTTCTGCTGCATAAGCATCATCAGAAAAAGACAAAAGCCCGTCCAAAAAAAAGACAAAAAAACACAGAAACAAAAAACGACTTACGCAGCAGGTCTAATTTCGCAGATATCACAGAAGCATCAGGTCAAAATCTACCAATAGGAACGGATAACGTCTTCTCTGTCATTAAACATTTGAATAAGATCATTACTCTATATAACTCAAGTATTTATACCATTACGCAATTTCAACCAACAAAGATATCGATCCCAACTGTAGATGCATGGCTAGCTAAATCTAGGAAAGATGCTATTGCGCTTATGACATTGAAAGAAGGCTCATTTGATTTTTTATATGCGGTCAATACAGATAAAAACGAAGCTTGGATTATGAATTTGCACAATGAAACTTGGTCTTACTGCAATTTAAATGGCATTGCTTATAAAGAAGTGGCTTATAGCGCTAATCACAACGCAAAATATATCAATATATTAGGGCAGCTTTGCAGCTATCAAAACTCTCTATCTGAAAAAAGCGAATATACAATTGAAACTGGGCTTATCTCACTGGATAATAAGGTACATTCTGTTAGTGAAATGGTTATCTCATTTGACTCTCTTCCTCAAAGTAAGTTGCAACTGACTGCAGAATATAAACTGCTAGGCTGCGAAAATTGGCATGAAGCAACCAGCGAAAGTGAAGTAGAATACTCAAAATTAAAATCAGGCAATGTCCTGCATCGCAGACTTAAAATTAGGTCATCTCAGTTTGCCTTAAAGCTCACCTTTAAAAGCCTTGAGGAAAATGCCAAACCCCTCATTATTCAGGATGTTGTGTTGTGTGTGGCGTGAAATATGATATTGTTAATCATCATAATGCCCCCATATCCTCAATATTTTAACAGCTTTCTCTTTTTTATAAACCTCATAAACCAACCTGTGTTTGTCATTCAACCTGCGAGATATACAGCCACTCAAATCGCCAGATAGTTTCTTGTAAGGAGGGGGGATTTTGAAGGGATCAATTTTTATAATTTTCAGCAATTCCTCAACCTTGTCTTTTAAGTACGATAAATGAGAGAGCTTTTTGGAATCTACAACTGCAGAGCGTGCGTAAGATATTATGTACATATCTACCAATCTAAATGCTTAACGCATTCTTCCAATTTCTCACCTCTAGCTGCCAATATGGACTCCCTCATACCAGGTGTAGAGCAAAGATACAAAGTTTCCACAATACTTTCAAAATTTTCTCTTGAAAGTACGACGTCACCATAAAGCTTACCTCTTATCATGCTATCATCCTTAATGTTTAAAGTAGCCTTGACACTTTTCCACAGGACCTCGGGTATTAACATGGCATCCTCTTTTTTATCTTTGAGAGAAATAGACAGATGATGAGCAGAAGCAGACACAGAATTTTGTCCCATACCAGCAACAGACACGAGTTCCATAAGCTTAAATGTCAAAAACGGATACACCTAATATTATCACATTAACACATCAGCACCACAAGCAAGTTAACAAAATAAAGCTATATTTTTAGAGCTAAAAATCAAGATGTTATTGAAAAAGAACATAACTATCTGAATTAACTATGATATTGTGTTTTATCAGTAACATATTAAGTATATAATCGACAATGGGCTGTAATTTTGCTGTATTGACACAATAGCGTAATGCTATAATCCGCAAAGTATGCACCTTGCAGAATCAAGCATCAATTTCATATTCTTGTAATATTCTGTTACAATACGCCCCGCTTCATTAATCAAAAAGTAACTTGTGGCAAAGAAGAAATACACAGCAAAGCAAAAACAGGGGATATTGCAATCTTTAAAGGATGATTTTACAAAATTTGCGAAGCTCTCTTTAAAAATAGTGGATAAATCTGCTAATGTGTTGCCCTTTGAGCTGAATGAGGCGCAGAGGATTATCCATGAAAAACTAGAAGCTTACAGAGAAAAATACGGGAACGTGAGGGCCATAATACTCAAAGGCAGGCAGATGGGTTGCTCCACTTATATAGCAGCAAGATTTTTTCATAAAATGATGTTTCATCCTCATCTTAAGACGATAATACTAAGCTATGAGGGTGGCTCTGCTGGGCATCTTTATAACATGGTTAAAAATTTTCATCATTACCTACAAAAAGCTATTAAAAGACAGCAACTTAAATCCAATAAGCAAGAATTAAAATTTAGCAATGAATCGGAATATAAGGTAAAATCTGCAAACAGCAAGGAGGTTGCAAGGTCACTCACCGCACAGCAAATTCATGCATCAGAGGTTGCTTTTTGGAAAGATGGAACTTCTATAATG
>NZ_JAJBJB010000285.1 GCF_021811845.1 Candidatus Cyrtobacter zanobii
GTTTTTAACTTCTTCGTTTGGTCTTTTAGCGATGACAAAAGCTTTACCTTTGGTCTGAGCTTTTTCTTCTGCAACTTTAGCAAGCTCTTTTTCTTGTTCAGCGAAGAGTTTGCAGAACTCATCTGAAGGCACTTCTGACGTTGCATCCACTTGCTTTGCTTTCTTCACCTTTTTGCTATTTGATTGCTTCATCTTTTTATTTGTGGCTTGCTTAGATCCAGAGATAAAGGATTCTGGACATTCGCTTTTGAAACTAGAAATTTGATCAATGAAGGAAGTTGATTTGGACTTTGATGTCGAGTTCTTACACTCCTTTAGACGGTGAAGGAAGGTTTGGAGGAGAGAAAGGAACTCTTTACCTTGCTTTGATATTAGATTGAAGAGTGGGACAGTTGTGAAAGATAGACTGCTAAATATGTGTACAGCTAAGCCAGGTGAGTATAGATGGGTCTTTGAGGGATACACTATTGAGTAAGTGGAGTCTTTAAAATTCTAATTGAGCAAACCAGTGAGACATATTTGAAT
>NZ_JAJBJB010000286.1 GCF_021811845.1 Candidatus Cyrtobacter zanobii
TATACTTAATTTGCTAAAACTTAAGAGAGAAGCTTTGCTTGTTCAATACTCAGGTAATTGAAACAATTCTTTATTTTCAAAAGGATGACATTTTAAAACAGAAATACTTAATAAACAAATGGAGATGTGGAAAAGATTAAAGTTGGATTGCTTTATTATGCCTGCTACTGGATTACCTCCATTGAAGCATGGCCATAGCAAGGAGCTTAGTTTATCATGCTTTTACACTGCAGCAATAAACGCATGTGACTATCCAGCTGGAGTTATTCCAAATGTAGTGAGAGTAACAAAAGAGCATCTTAAAGTCCCTTACGATGATCCAAAATATCCAAATGACGATATTGTTAAGAAATCAAGAGAGACTCTAGAAGGATCTGATAAATGAATAAATTGTGATTGCTCAAAAGATAATCAAGGAATGCCAATCTGCATTCAGGTCATTACAATGAGAGGTGAAGAAGAAAAGTATCTCGGAATTAATTAGCAACCTGGAAAAATGGCGTGTTTTGCCATGTAATTTTCAGG
>NZ_JAJBJB010000287.1 GCF_021811845.1 Candidatus Cyrtobacter zanobii
GTAGTTTGCCTTATTACTATTCTCCATCATGAAGTAGTCTAAATCCTTCATGTAGTTAATCATCGCTGTGTTCATCCCAACGAACGGTTTTCCTTTAAACGGAATCGGATTTCCAATGCTGCTCGATGGTTTATGATGAACATTTATCGATCATTTATCTTTGCTGGTTGTTCTGTCATTGCTCAGCAGTATGCCTGAGTTGTTTAGCGACGATATCATTGAAGGCATTTGGTTTTGATTTGCAAGATAACTTGCTAAAGATGCATTTCCGACTATCGGAAGCTTGCCGTCATACTTCGATTTACTTTGAACATTTGGCTTTCTTGGTGTGTTAGATTGAATATAATCTTCAAATTCCTGTTGAAAATTCAACCTATTAGTCACAGAATTACCGTGTGAAGCTTTAGCACTCTTTTTCTTTTGAGACTGATTAAGGTAACTTGAAGTTGATCTTTCTTCTGATTTCATTTTTCTTTGGACAGTTGGCTTTTTAATGGCTTGCTGATGTACCTTAGAACTGTCTC
>NZ_JAJBJB010000138.1 GCF_021811845.1 Candidatus Cyrtobacter zanobii
ATCAAGAGGGATTGCATATCCATTTGTATTTTTTAATTGTTCTGGAGAGCTTTCGAAGATTGAAACACCTCTCTTATCAAATTTAAAAGTCTCCTCTTGTCTTTTTATTGGTCCATTATTAAAATAATTTGTTATAGTTTTATCATGATCTATTGGAAGAAGAGCTGAATCTGCTTTAAGAGATTGACCATTAAGCTGCATATCTTTTCCACCATTTGCAAAGAACATTTTCTCGTACATATTCATATTTACTCCACCTCTACTTGCAGCTCTCTTCTCACCATATTCATTTTCTTTAGGAGGAGCGTATTTATTCAAAGCACTTTCAAGATTATCTTGATATTTTTGCTTCTCTCTTTTCTCATTAAGCAAACCTTGCATCTTATTTTAACTGCTCTTGTGCTTCATTTCTCTCCTTTAAAGCTCTTTCTGCCTCAGACTTTAAACTTTCCATCTGATTTTTCATTTGCTTTTGTCTTGAGTCAATTTCACTCCTCAGCTTCGAAATCTCCTCATCAAAATTGACTTTAATTTGTTGTTGAATCTCCTGAATCATCTTAGTCTTCCCTAAATTCTGCTGTTGACCTCCATCTCTAATCTGCACATTACTTCCTGTATTCGGTATATCCTGCTCTCTTCCAAACAGATCCTCTCTCTTATTTCTCTGTCTGCTAGGAGGTTTCTGTTCGACCTCGACATCCCTCTTGGCCTTCTTCCCTCCTTCAGTCTTCCTCCTATGAGCTTCAAGCAGTGCCTCATTAGCCTTCTGCATGTCCTCAAACTCCTTTTTCTTTTTGTCCTGCTCCATCTTAAACTCCTTCTCCATCTGCTCCCTCTCCCTCTGCACTCTCTTCTCTTCCTCAAACTCCTCCATATCCCGTTTCCTCTTCTCCTCTTCTTTCGCTCTTTTCTTTAGCTCCATCTGCTCCAGCAGGTCTTTCTGCCACTCGTTTTTAATTTGATTTTTGCGCACCTTTGCAAAGTCTTCGTTTCCTCCGACGTCAATGGCGGACGCTGCAACACGATTGGGAGTCATTAGACGTTTGGCGGCGGCTGGAGCGAAGCGGTCGTTGCGCGGCTGCACGTCCATTGATACATTTACTCCGTGCCCGTTTGGCTGGTTTGAGTAGTAGTCGGCTGGGATGTAAGACTGAGGCTGGGATGGAGCTGTCGGAACTCGACCGTAAGGATTGTAGGGATGTGGAGGCCCGTTTTGACCGTGGGGAGCTACTGGTGGCTGAAATTCGTAAGGGTTTTCGGCAGGATAGGATGGATAGGAATCAACTGGAGGAATGTATGGAGATTGGTATTGGGGCTGATATGGAGGTTGATATGGCTGCTCTATTGGCATGATCTGAGGAGGTTGCTGGAATTGTACTGAAGGTTTCATTGGTGGTTGATATTGAACAAAATTTTGAGGTGGTTGATATGGAGCATAGGATTGAGGTTGGGAAGAATAGGATGGTTCAGGTTGATAGCTTGCGGGCTGAGCTCCTGGCTTTCTTGTTGTAATTACTTTTCCACTGAAATCCCGATTTGGAGCTCCAGCACCACCTTTTCCGAAGGGATTAGAATATTTTTCCATTTCTTCTCTTTCTTTTCTATTTTTCCTCTTCTTTTTCTCTTTTCTTTCTTAGTTCTCTTTCTTCCATGTCCTTTTTCCAGTCACTCAAATACTCTTTATTCTTATTTTTATTTTGATTTTGTTGTCCAATTGCAAAGCCTTCATCTTGCATAGGTTGCTCAAAATTCATATTATTATCTCTGCTAAATTGATTTTCTACCTGATACCCACTAGGAGCACTTATCGGAGCATTATTCATATTTTGACCACCAAAAATTTGATTATTTTGTTGAATTTCTCTTCTTCTAGGCACTTCAGGCTGAATTGAATCGAATGAAGGTCCAGGATCATTAAAATCTTGATTAAATTCTGGAACTTCATCAAAGCTCTTAATAGTTGAATTTTGAAATTGTGGGGGAGGAGCAGCGACAGGAGGCCTTGCATTAGGAAATGCAGCATTTTTCTTAGGTGCATCATTCCCAAATATTCCACTTTTTACTACAGGAGCAGGAGCAACTGCAATAGGACTAATTTTAATCGCTCTTTGCTTTTTCTTTTCCTCCCACAACTGTTCTCTTTTGGAAGCACCATCTCCAATATTTAATCCTGGTTTATTTTGGTTGGCGAACTTAAGATCAGCCTTAGGTTGTGAAGGAACGCTTTTAGTTTCTCTATCTCCTTGAAGTGCCTTTTCGAAGGCACTTTTATCAAGCATCATATTGAATC
>NZ_JAJBJB010000139.1 GCF_021811845.1 Candidatus Cyrtobacter zanobii
ATTCAGCCCAGATTTATATCGATGGGGTTAAAATAAGTGATACCTTAAGTTCAGATTACAACCCGTCTGTAGTGGCTTCAGCAAATCTAAGCAAATCAAAATACCACAATCTCTACATAAAGTACAAGCAGTCTTACGGGGGCATGGCTGTGATCTTAGAATGGTCGTCAGCATCGACAGCAAGGCAGGTGATTCCCTCCAACAAATACTTTACAACAAGTTTAGTCGGATCGTCGCCTTTCCAAATCACAGTCAGCTGTCCAGCCGGCTACTACGGCAACGTGGCTTCGAGTCCGAGTGCATGAGCCACCGTCTGCGGGGACGGACTCAGAGCGGGAACTGAAGTATGCGACGACGGGAATACCATCGGGGGAGACGGGTGAGGAGTCGGCTGCGGATCGATCAATGCTGGATATGTATGCGCAGGCGGAAGTGATTCAACCAAAGACACCTGAGTTATGTGCACAACCGGCTTTTATCAAAACACAGACAAGTCTCTGTGCGTTTTTAGGTGAGGAGACGGAATCAAAACTGAATTTGAAGCCTGCGACGATGGTAATTCTGTAAGTAATGATGGATGATCTTCGACTTGTGTTATTGAAACTGGCTACAAGTGAGTTGGTGGAAGCCTTACTTCTGCTGATACTTGAACAAAATGACCAAGTGGATATCACACAAATCTTTCGGATACATCTCAATGCATAACTCAATGAGGTGACGGATTTAGAGCTGGTTCAGAAGTATGTGACGATGGTAACACTGTTGCTGCAGATGGCTGAGAATCTACTTGTCTTTCTATAACCAACCAATATGTATGCTCTGGAGGCACAACAACGACAAAAGATACTTGCATTCTTTGTGGATATGGGCTTTACCAAAATGCTTTGAAATCAGCATGAGAATCTCATTGAGGCGATAATATCAAAGCAGGAACCGAGGGATGAGACGACGGCAATCTCGTCAACAATGACGGCTGTACTTCGGTCTGTGTTGTCGAAAGTGGGTTCTTCTGCACTGTGAGCAGCGACGGGTTCACCAACGTCTGATCATCCTGAGACACTCATTTATATACAGACCTCTCAAATACAGCTCAATGTATTCCACAATGAGGTGATGGCTTCAGGACTGGAGTCGAAAAGTGAGATGACGGCGGCACAGCTAATGGTGATGGATGCAGCGCTGATTGAAACACAATCGAGAACGGATACAAGTGTTCAGGAGGTGGTCCATACACTAAAGACACCTGAACTTTGTGAGATATCGGATTTTATACTGACTATTCTGATACAACTCGATGCATTCCACAATGAGGCGACAACAGAAGAGCTGGCTTCGAAAAATGCGATGATGGTAACACCGTAAACGGTGATGGATGCAATAGTGACTGAAGTTCTGTCGAGACAGGGTTTAAATGATCAGGTGGAACCACGACATCAAAAGACGTATGAACTGCATGAGACCCTGGATACTATACAGACCTCACAGATACTACTAGATGAATAATAAAGTGAGGAGATGGTCTCAGAGTTGGAACAGAAAAATGAGATGACGGAAATACTGTAAATGGAGATGGATGCAACAGCTCTTGAGCAAACATTGAAACTGATTATAAGTGCTTAGGAGGTAATGCTTCGACAAAAGATACTTGAGTTAAATGTGATCCTGGCTACCATACAAATCTATCCGATACTACGCAATGAATTATTGTTTGAGGAGATGGTCTTAGAGCAGGTATTGAGAAATGAGATGATGGAAACATATCAAATGGTGATGGATGTAAAAATGATTGAAGTTCTGTTGAAACTGGCTATAAGTGTTCAGGAGGCACTCCAACTTCTTCAGATTCATGAGTAAAATGTACAAACGGATACTATACAAATTTCTTAGATACAACTCAATGCATAACTCAATGAGGAGATGGATTCAGGGTAGGTACTGAGAAGTGAGATGACGGAAATACATCAAATGGAGATGGGTGTAAAAGTGATTGAATTTCTGTTGAAACTGATTTTATGTGCTCTGGAGGTACTCCAACATCGAAGGATACATGATCCAAATGTAGCAAAGGATTCTATACAAACTTATCTGACACAACACAATGTATCACAAAATGTGGTGATGGTATAAGAGTTGGTAAAGAGAAATGAGATGATGGTAATATTGTTGCAAATGATGGATGCGCCTCTGACTGTTTATCTATTGATGATGGCTATGTTTGAACTGGCGATGAATATAATATAACTGATGTTTGATTCGAATGAGATATGGGATACAACCCAGATGGAAAT
>NZ_JAJBJB010000140.1 GCF_021811845.1 Candidatus Cyrtobacter zanobii
TTTTCAATCTTTTTGAGTTTTCCTTTTTCCGCAAATTGTCAAAATTCATCTCCGCTTGGGAAAGTGTCGTCTTCGTCATCTTCATCTGATGCATCACTATCATCCTCGCTATCTTTTTCTCCTTCTCCTTCTGAGATTTCAATGAGAACCCTATCGCTATCCCCAGCTTTATACTTAGAGTAATTAGGATGATCAATGATTTTCTGAGTAACAGTTCTAAAAGCATCGAATTTTTCTTCCCCTTCGTCTAGCTTAGCAAGTTTCTTAATAAAGGAACCAACTCGATCTACCTTTTCAGGGTTATTGTTCTTTTCAGGTACTTCAACCTCGCTATCCTTAATGTCATTTGCAACCTGTGCTACTTCTTTAACTTCTTTCTTTTCAAGATTATGTACGTCATTGCCTTTAACTATTCAATAAGCCCAATTGTATGGAGGCTTCTTAACATACTTTGCATAAAGAGCCTGATACTTCCTTTCGTTTGACAGCAAAAACTCGACAATTTCCAGCTTGCCGTCAAGCCCCTGCGAGTTAAAAATCTCGCGACTCGTCTTCGAGTCGATCAGAGCAGGCACGAACTTCTCACGGCCGAGAGTCTCGCACAGCCGCACGCAGGCCAACAGGTGGTCCTTGTCGAAGGCGTAGCTGCGGCTCAGGAACAGATACTCGAACACTGCGAGCTGTTCCTCCGTCAGACACAAGAACAGACAGAACGCCTCGTTCTCGACGTTTCTGCTGTGGCTGGCGCCGGACTTCGAGCTCGAGAGCTTGATGGCTTCGTGCACGTCGATTCTTCAATCGTCGAGGAAGAACTTGACGATCTCGAGGTGACCGCTGCGAATGGCGACCATAATGCAGTTGATGTAGCTTTCAACTGTGATCACATCGGGAATCAGAATTGAAGACGGTGTCTCAATTCTTCGAAGATTTCTTAAATCAAGAGCAAGCACAAGTTCCTTAACTTTATTAAAGTCTCCATCTTCTCATGCCTTATCAAGTTGATCTAAATGTCCATTGTATGTTTTACTATCCTTAAAGTACTCAGATTTTGAGTTTTCTTGATCCCAATCATTTATTTTATCTATTAAAAAATCGTACTTATTCGAATAGTTATCATTAAAAATATTTCAAATAATTATTTGTAACTTTAAGTATTGGTTTTAAACAAAATAATAAAAAGAAACATACTTGCAACTTCTTTGGCAATCTTAGTAAAGTCTCCATTGAGAGATTGGAACTTTTCAAGAGTTTTGTTCCATTCTTCTAAGTATTCTTTGTTCGCCTCATACTTCATCTTTGCATAGTCACTAGCTGGGATGTGGAGGCATTTCTTAATGAACGGAGTGTTGTCTTTGTTTGCTTCAGCCATTAAAAATTGTAAAGTAACCAAAGCATAAGGAGAATGCTGCATCATTTTTCTAATAGTTTTCTTTATTTCATCATTTGTTTGAGCAAGGTATCTATAGTTAATTTCAATCATAAACTGCTTCTTTTCCATGTAGCTGAGTCCATTGTAAATATCTTGAGTTGCTTCAGAATCTAATAAAATTTCTATCCCCTTTGCCCAAGAAGTATGAGAGAAAAGGTTGGAAAGTACGAGTTTTAAATGTTCGATTCCCCAAAGCTCGTTCATAGACCACAAGTACTCAAACATGACTTCATCTTCATTACTTAATGCTAATAAAAGGGGAAGAATCTCTCTTTCGTACTCTGTTTGGTCAGGCTTAATCTGCCGATTTATTGTTGCGAGTCTTCTGTTTACTTTCTTGTGCTCTACAAAATATCTGACTGCCTTTATAAGCTTGTTGTGAATCGAAAACAGGGTTGGTGTCCAGTATTTTGTTGAGTATCTGTGTTTGTTGAAGAGCAAAATGCTTTGAGGCATTTCTCCTGCAATCTTAACATCATTCATATCTTTAAACTCAGCTACAATTACTGAGATGTCCTCTTGTTTTGTAGTTTTCTTTACTTTAGAAGCTTTCTTCTCATTGACAGGCTCAGTTTTGTTAGTATCTGGGGCATCCGCTGATTGCTTGTTGGCTGATTTACCCTGGAATTCAGCATTTGTCTGATCTTTTGCAATTCTCTGCTTTGCTGCCATAACTCCTTCTGAATAGGATTTATCTGCCTCGTTGATAGAAACTGCGGGAGCTGTAGGAGCTTTTCCACTTTGATTTCCCATATTCTTTTTGTTAAGAGTTGATCTCTTTCTTAATGGAGCTTCTGATTTCTTTGGTTTGCTTGCAGTACAACCCATGTTA
>NZ_JAJBJB010000288.1 GCF_021811845.1 Candidatus Cyrtobacter zanobii
TACCAATACTGCAGAGAAGTGCTCCGAGATGCATATCAAGAAACGCTTTCGACGCAGCTACTTCAGGTTTGAAACGACTTAAGACTGAAATCAAACTTGCTTCCAGCAAACACAAAGAAAGACTTCGTTGTATTTTGTGGCATTTCTGACTTCTTCGAAAATCTGCCCAGAGAAATGGTTAAGCACAGTTGATTTCAGCATGACCCAGTTTACAATATCGATAACTATCAGACTGGAATGTTTAAAACGCTGTTTTACGTCCCTCACTCTGCTGAAATCTGCAATCTGGATAACAAAGTTGCTCCTGAGCACAAAAGTGAAATCTTATTTGCATCAGGAATTGCTGAGCTAATTGAAGAAAACGATCTTGAAGCTTCTATCAAAACTGTGATGGCAAAGAAGCCAACAATAGTTAAACGATTCAAAGGGTTCAAAAATGCAGCCGAATATGCGAGAGATGGAATAGTCATTTCTAATTTCGAAGAAGCCTATACATATGGAGGCCATACTTT
>NZ_JAJBJB010000141.1 GCF_021811845.1 Candidatus Cyrtobacter zanobii
ATAGTACTCTTGATTACAATGTTATTATTAACATCTAGCCCTTTTTCTATTTCCTGTCTTACCAAATTCATTGCAATATTAGAGAGTTTATCAACAGATTCACCCGCATTTAACGCCTGTTTAAATTGACCTTCCAACAGAGTCAATGAGGTTGATATCAAACTTTCTTTAGCGCCTTTGCCTACAGATGAGGCAACTTCCTCTTTTAATGGTGTTGTTGATCTCGCATCAACTTGTTCTATTTGTCTAGAACCTAAACCACCACTTGATGCTTGATCGAGAACCAAGTTTGATTGTCCATTGATTGCAAACTTAATATGTTGCACATCTTGTAAAACATTATCTTTATAAACTGATAACTCCAACTCAGCAGGTCCAATGTAATTAGGATTGACATTAAGAATAATGTCAATCCTATTTCCTGAACGAATGATTTCTATATTTCCCTCGGCTGTGCTTAAGCCTTTGACAATAGCCTCTACACTATCACTATTTAATATACTTGCAATCACCACCTTTTGACCAGCATTGATTTCTCCAAATAAAGGATTATTAACCGTACCTTCCCCTGAACTAAAGTTACTATGAACGATATTAGCAATATTACCGTCTGTAAAACCAGCATAGAGTTGTTCATAGGCAACAAGGTTGGTGGATGGTGAAGTTAAACCAGAAGTAAAGCCAAAAAGGCTTCCATTAATAACATAATTACCCTCTGCATTAACAGAAACTCTAAGAGCATTAGTGTCAGTACTCAAAACTGTATTTATTTTTTGAACAGTTAAGTTTGTAGCTGAATTTCGTTTAGCAAGAATCTGATCTCCTGTTGCTGTTTCAATAGTAAGATAATCTGTATCAGCTTCTCTAATAATCGATCCTCTTGGTACAATCACATCTGCAATGCCATCGCCATCTAGATCAACAACTGTTTCACCGTCATTACCGCTTCCAATAATCGCATTGCTGTTATTTGGTAAGGTTACACTGTCACCATCTGCGGTAATCACGGTTATCGTACCATCTCCATTATCAATCACTTGTGAGTTATCCGGAACCGTAACATCCACTGTACCATCGCCATCTAGATCAACAACTGTCTCACCGTCATCACCGCTTCCAATAATCGCATTGTTGTTATTTGGTAAGGTTACACTGTCACCATCTGCGGTAATCACGGTTATCGTACCATCTCCATTATCAATCACTTGTGAGTTATCCGGAACCGTAACATCCACTGTCCCATCGCCATCTAGATCAACAACTGTCTCACCGTCATCACCGCTTCCAATAATTGCATTGTTGTTATTTGGTAAGGTTACACTGTCACCATCTGCGGTAATCACGGTTATCGTACCATCTCCATTATCAATCACTTGTGAGTTATCCGGAACCGTAACATCCACTGTACCATCTCCATCTAGATCAATAACTGTCTCACCGTCATCACCGCTTCCAATAATCGCATTGCTGTTATTTGGCAAGGTCACACTGTCACCATCGGATGTGGTGAAGGTAAATGTCCCATCGCCATTATTGACATAGTTTGAACCACTGGTTCCAGTGACATCTAAAATACCATCACCATCACTATCAACGGTTACATTTGTACCATCATCGGTAATCACCGCATGGTTATCTTGAGGGATAGTCACTTCGCTACCATTTTGAGTGGTAACAGTAAGAGTCCCATCTGAATTATCTTGGACAGTTGAACCATTAGGCACTAACGCATCCACAACATCATTCGAGTTAGTATAGATCACACTTAAACCGTTAAACATCGTAAAGTTTGAATGAACTGGCAAAGCCCCATTCACATCATTGGTCAAATCTCCTACCACAACGTCAAAGCTTGGTACACGATTGTTCCCTGCGTGGACAAACTCAATTGCACCGTTATTTATATCAGCTAACGTAAACTCCGTTATCGCTACGCCTGGATTACTGTTTAATTGGAAATAGCCATTTTCTACATTACTCACTTTTACCGCAACGTCACTGGCTAGAGAATCAACATCGCTAATATTGATAATACTATTTATTATGGTTAATAGCTCTCCATTATTCATGCTTGATTCTGGAGTCATTACCACTGGTGCATCATCCACTGTTGTAATTGTAAGCAAGCTTTTTACGTTATTTGCTGAATCAAGACTATTTGCATCCGTGATCACATATTGTATTTGTTTGACCGTTTGTGCTGGATTGTCCGAAGTGTTGTAAT
>NZ_JAJBJB010000289.1 GCF_021811845.1 Candidatus Cyrtobacter zanobii
CTTCTGTACTTTTTGAATCAGCTGATTTCTTTTTAACTTCAGCTTGCTGGGTTGCCTTTTGTCTAATCTTGTCGAAATTACCCATCTTTTTCTTCTCATCTCAGTTTTTGCCCGAGAAGCCGAGTTTGCATTGGCAGATGCCCATTTTGTCTCAGCTACCATTCTTGCAAGTTTTGGTTCATTCTTGTATTTTTGCTTGAGTGTTTATGATTTCTTTTTGTTCTTTCTTCAGGTCGAGCTTGCTCTTGACCTTCTGGGTGCTTTTGATTGATTGGGTTTCAGTGAGATTCTTGGCTTGAGTCGTATCGATGTTTTCTTTTGGTTGCTCTTGTCCTTCAATCACAACGTAGTAAGGAATGAACGATCGGTCAGAGATTATATCTGGGTTTTGAAGAGTAATAACTTTTCCTCCTCCGATTACATTCCTAAGTGTCTCTGATTTGAATACGCAAAGTATTCGAATGTCTGTTAGTGAATTCATATTTGCAATATTTGAACTATATACGTG
>NZ_JAJBJB010000142.1 GCF_021811845.1 Candidatus Cyrtobacter zanobii
GATTTTCTGTGCTGATCAACCAAGACTATCAGAGCTCAGACTGTCAAGCATACGTCACTTGTATATACGCACAAGAAGACAAGTTTAAAGCATGATGCAGAGCTGTACACTTGAATATCCGACCAGAACATCTAGAATTTAGTGAGCTCTCTACAAATACTGCAAATCCGAAGACTTCAGGCAAGAAGAAAGTTCAAGAATCAGTAATTAGCAGAATTGTCGCTTCATACAGAACGAATATTCTCCACAGAGCTCCGTTTTTCAGTCCTATCATTGGATATACTGAACCATCATTAATCGTGGCTGAACAGTGAAGTACGTGTCTGTCGGAGGTATTTACCAAGATTCTCTGTATTACCAAAATCAACCACAAGCTAGATGACTCTCGGGCCATCTACATTTTAGGTGTGACAAGTAGCAACAAAGTAGCTGCTCAAAAGCTCACAATTGACGAGAAAGAAAGCGGCATTGAGTTCGGTGCATCTAAAATAGCAGAAATTGAAGACTTCAGTGAGGGAACATCGTACTCGATAATCTACGAAGATGCAAAGGTCTGTGCTGTCAGAGATGGAGCGGTCATATGTCTCAATCCAAGTAATATCGAAGACAAGCAAGTGATTGCCGTTGACGGAAAGCCTCAGTTGCACTGAATAGGTTTGTATATCAATAGCTCATATTTAGGTGAGAAAGTTAAAGGAGTTCGATTTGTGCAAGTACAACCTCAGCCAAGTGAGGGACAAGAAGCTTTAAAGCCTGCCGAGGATAAAAAGGAAAATACCGAAGAGATAGTGGAGCCTAAAGCTAGTGCTTCAGATGCAAACGAACAGGAAGAGAGGTAATCATCAGTTCGTAATGTGCTTTAGTCCTGCTCAACAAGATGCCGATATAAAGCAAAGTGATGTGTCTGTAGAGCTTTTGACACAAGGAGATTGAGATCTATCTGAACTACAAAAAGTATTTAGCTCTGAGCCGCTTGGATTGTCTGCTTTCAAGAAAAGTGAGAGTGGCTGGGTCGCAAGCATTCCAAACTTAAAAGGCAAAGCAGAACATTCAGATAGCTTAGAAGTGAGGCTGATACTTGGTCCGCATTCGTCTTGCGCAGTTGAAAACTCAGAAAGTAGTCACAAAACATTTAGTCCAAAATCGAATACCTTCTTACAGAAGTCTAGTCCGCTAGTCCTGAAAGTTCATTCAAGCACTGGAGGCCATAAAAACTCAGCAGGAGCTCATCAGCTGCTTGTCGATCAGAAGACCGGTGAATCATATATTTCAAACTACCCAAGACCAACTGTTGTATTCACGCACCACCTTGGAGCTGAGTTCATTCCTTCACAAGTTTCGATACAAAGTAAATTCCATCGAGAGCGATCGAACGCAGATGCATACCCTGTCGGAGCAGGCTTAGTATTTTGTGCAAACTCACATGAGGCGTTTTGAAACCTAAAAAGCTATTACTGGATTCAAACAAAAGCCCAATACGACTCATGGCTTGCAAGGCGAAAAGCAGTTGGCACTCCCATCAGAGAAAACGAACCTGCTGCATTCTTCAGTTTAGGCGGAGAACGCGAAGTCACAGTTTGCCTCGAAGCATCGAGGACATCATACGTGCTGCTGATGCCAACTGATTTCAGAAAGAAACCAATAAAGTTCACTCAAAAGTTCAACGCAAACAACTGAGAGATTGAGTCTTTCAAAGTTTGGGGAGTTACGGTTGAGCCAAATCAGCATGAATCGTCAAAGTCAGAAACTAGCTCCAGTGTCTCCAATGCACCAGACAGCATTGCTGTGGTTGAGGCTTTGTCTAACGGAGAATGGACTGAATACGCTCGACTTCAGGACGTAAAGACGACAAAGATTGAGTCATGGGCGAGTTGAAGTTTAGCAAATCAAAAGTGCTTTATGCATCCAAGCAGCACAAGTGCAAGCTGACTATTTGGACCCAAACAAGGGGCTGAAGCCATACGAGTCCGAATAGAGAGCACTCATAACGATACTTCTTTGAACCTCGAAGACTGATATTTGGCTACATACAGGTACCCATCAAGCTTTGCTTTTAATTCCAAAGGACTCAATAGAATTACAGATAAATCGATAAGAGAGGTCTACCGTGAAGCTCAAAATTTAAAAGTTTTATATGCAGAACTAATTGCTTTTGTTCAAAATAAATGAAATCTTGAACATACAAGACTTAATGTACTGCGCCATATAAA
>NZ_JAJBJB010000143.1 GCF_021811845.1 Candidatus Cyrtobacter zanobii
TTTTCTATTAAATCCCACTCTTTATCACTAGTGTCGCTGCTGTATTTGTTTGACATTCTTCTCCTTTTTTTGATGCTCTAATACCACATCCCTTTCAATATTTCATCTTTTACGTGACTGGTTCTAAGAGTATCTCTGAATAATGCAGCTATGTAGGGATGATCTGTTGATGCCATACACCTCTGCCACTTTTTTAAGACCATGTTTACTTGAGGCGATTATTGCTTTTAATCTCAACCTTACAACTTCTTCTTGGATTGAGTAAAGCTTCCTTGGCTTTTAATACCTCATCGTTAATCTTTTATACATTCTATAGACTATACTTATATCAATTGTATCAATTCTTATCAAAATATATCTGGTTATAATGGGGAAATGGTATTACAAGCCGTCTCATGCTCTGTTGCCCAAGCTATAGCTATTCACTGTTGCACTTATTCGGCGCAAATAGCTTGTGCTGTACATAATGGAGCGATGTCATGAGGGTCAATTGCTGCAGGATTATTTGGATCTTATGGTTATTACTATCTGCTGCGTCGCATACTACTTCTAAGAATTGTGGTTTTGTCTGTTGTAGTGGCAATAACATATTTAACAATTTTTCTATCTGAGTGTACTCACGATTTTTATCAACAACTCTCTTAAGAACATCAATTATACTGCGATCTTTAAAATATTTAGCTAAAAGCGCAAACTCGTTGCCGGTTCTGAGCTCCTCTCTTTTATCAGTATAGGCTATGCCAGGGTCTTTTTCTCTTCTTGTCTCTCCCTTGGGTGGTTGAGTACATATGCTCCAAACATAATCACCACCATGCTGCAAATTGTCCAGCACAGTATTTGTACCATGTTCTTCCAATTTTAGGAAAAGTTTTAGCCTATTTTTACAATTTACCTGTGCAAATAATACGTGCTTAAATCCATGCGGTAACCTATCATCGTTAATATCAATGCCAAATTGATTCCTGCTAGTATTGCCTGTATAATGGGAAGAGGTCCTCTCATAGGTACCATTTGTGTTGTGTAGTGCCTGAAACAATAAACCGTCTGGATCATCAAGTGAAAAAGACCCCCTTGCCCATAGGTTAAATTTATGTCGTCCGTCGTTGAGCTCTAAAAGATAAGCTTGCGTATAAAGCGCATACGCGATGTAAGAGACGCCATGTAAATTCAATTGTGGTTGTTGGTTGCCTTCATATATTTCTTTAAGTAATTTATATCCTTGTACTACTTTTTCGACATTTTTATCTAAAAAATTATTGATGAGTTCTAGATCTTGAGCTTTTTGTACAGATTCAGCAGAGTCTATAATACACATACTACCCATATCATCCCCTAAAATACAAGGGGCGTCTTCAAACCCTGCATCACTATCTCTTTCTGGAGAGCAACCTCCTAGATTACTAACAGCATCTTCATACTTACTATCATCGCTATCATCACTATCATCACTATCATCGCTATTACTTTCCTCTAGATTAGCTGCTTTTGATATCAGTGCTGGTTGTAGTGCACTATCATCATCTCCAGAGTTGTTAGTACGTGGTTGTGCCACTAGGCCATCTTGTGTACCACTATTTGCTACAATTTTTTGCTGTGCATCTTTTATTGCTGCCGCAGTGCTATCAGGTTTCATAATATCAATGCTGTGAGTATTATTATCACTTAGAGATTGAGCAGCTCCTCCTACCGCTGTAGAGCTGCTGCTGGCCTTAGTGCCCTCACCATGATTATCTTTTAGAGGAGATTGATTGGCTTCTCCTACTGCTGTAGAGCTGGCCTTAGTGCCCTCACTATACTCATCATGATCATCTTCCAGATCAGCTTTTGATAGTGCTTTTGGTGACTTTATATTACTAAAAAAACTGTAGAATATATTTGTGATACTTGAGGTACCAAAAGAAAACCACCCCCAAATTGATGAAAAAAATCCTGAAATAAAACTTAGAAACGATGATTGATTAGATTTCTTGAGTGTCATACTATACTTTATAGCATATGAGGAGTAGTGTGCGGATCATACATTATAGTATCGTACACTCCAACGCTAAAAGTGCATAAAACGTGAATAAATAAACACGTGCATTCTTTACCAAAATATAATTCAAGCTATATAACTTAAGGTATTGCCTAGCAACTATAGACATAATCAAGTAATGTCAGTAGTATTAGAAGTGGTAAGTAATAC
>NZ_JAJBJB010000144.1 GCF_021811845.1 Candidatus Cyrtobacter zanobii
TGTACAAAAGGAGCGTTTTAATCAAGCCCAATCAATTTGGGATGAAGCTTCTGATATGCTTCATGCTGCTTGATCTCCAATTTTCATAACAAAATTATGGACTGTCAAAGTTAACTTGACGGTGCCAGTTTTTGTGGTACTTCGTGTACCTTTATGTAGACGCACCCAATATTAAATGACGTTTCATATAGAATATGAAGAGATCATCGAAACAGCAGTTAAAATCACAAAAACATACTCAATGTCTAACTCGTTACTAGGTAAATTAAAGATTGTATTTTGCGATGCGGATTCCTCATAAGTCTCATATGCATCATAAGATGCGTTATTAACTTCTTCATCATCTACTATATTTTGAGTAATATTATGATATGGTGTTTCTGTAAAAGTATTACGAGTTACTTGCTGATTATCTAAAATTGTGCTGGTACCTCCACGATGATAGGCTAATGTATCAAACATTATTCCAGTTTTTTCAAAATATTCTTCTTGTATTTGTAATTTTGGATCATAATATCCATATGTTATTGTGTGCAGCACGGGCAATTGGCTTATCTCAAACTCATTAATTTGTTGGGATATCACTGAGAAAACTGCATAAACAGCCTTTAAAATTACTTCTTTATCTAACACATTCACTTTTCCAGCATTTATTGCATTTTGCAAAGTGATAAATATCATACCACCACTATTTGCATGCTTCATCTGAGCTTGGAGCTTCTCATTCGTAAGAGCGTATGTTGTTGTAGGTAGGTATATTTGTATGCCATTGTTTACTCCAGCAGCTGTATTGATAACAAAATTAGAACTATCATCACTTTCTTGAACCATATCAGAGATCTTGATTAAGGTTAGGTCACCACATGTACCATCTTCCTCATTTTGCTCCCCTGTTCGGTTTATAGTGATCTCAGGACTCTCTCCTAAAACTGATTGTACCTCCGCTTTTAGCTCTTTAAGCACTTCCTTAAAGCTAAATTCCTCTTCAGGTAGTGAGTCTGTTATTTGTACTGATATATTACCACCATTGCGCTTGGCATGCACATTTATTGCATGAGAGCAACCTTTGTCATTTTTAACTTTAACAACTGTAGTGAACTCAGTACTAACCTCATCACTGAGCCAATCTTTAATACTTTCTGCAACTTTATCGCTATCTATCACTTTTTTTGCAATACTAAATTTTTCATTAATATTTGCTTTGCATATTTGAGCAAGATTCATATTTACTGCTTCACAGCTCAAGCCCTTACCTGTTTGTATTGCTCCTTCCATTTCGCCATCTGGCCTATATTCTTTCTTTTTTAATTTCCCTACTAATTTTTTAGTCGAATCAAGGTTTATAATATAAGAGTGCGCATCTTCAGTATTGGTAAATTTGATACTCTCTTTATTTTCTTTTACTAATCCAGCGTTACGTGACTCTTTATCATTTTTTTCTTGCTCTGCAGAAGAATTACTTTCCCTTCCTTCTATAATACTTTGATATTCCTCTCTCACAGAGTCTGCACGTCCATTTGCTGGAGATAACAAAATACCTCTTGCTATAATCTGCTGAGCAGTCAGCCCATCTAAGCTATTGCCTGCTCTGGCTAAATTTATTAGATTACTTACAGTAAATCTGCCACAGTCATAACTGTTCAATTGCTGTGTGTGTGATAAATCGAGAATATGAATATTTGGAAATAAACCCTGAAAAAAAGTTATAGCCGCCACAAACCACTCTGCGTTTTCTTCATCTTCTATATTACCTCCTGCAGGATCATTGTATATTACTTGTAAGCTTCCATCTGCTTGTATTCTAAAAACCGCTCCAGCCCAATGGTTACCGTGTAAATGAATGGGCATCATCACTGTACGACCATCCAAAGCGTCATTTATTGCTTGATTGACATTTTGAATCAATAATTCTGTATGCTCAAATTGCGTTTGATCAAGGCGTCCATACATATCATGATTTTGCAAAATTGGATCATTTTCTAAATAATGTTGTAACAAATTATTTATATTATCTTCTGTGTACCATGAGGTATCTCGAGCATGGGCTCCACCCATATCTTTTTGCTGCTGATTTATTGTCTGGGAAATGTTCCATTTATAAGAAGCTATGGTATCTCTTTGGTATAACCAAGCTATACCTGCAGCATAGCCCTCTATTTTTTTTATTTCATCTATAG
>NZ_JAJBJB010000145.1 GCF_021811845.1 Candidatus Cyrtobacter zanobii
GGCATCGTTAATCTCAAAAATGGTTTTTCTGCTGCATAAGCATCATCAGAAAAAGACAAAAGCCCGTCCAAAAAAAAGACAAAAAAACACAGAAACAAAAAACGACTTACGCAGCAGGTCTATTATAAAAGTGGGCACTCTTTGAATATTGTATTTCCTAAATAGCATAGGATTTACGTCAACTGCAAACTTATCCCCTATAACCTTTATAGTATCTTTAAAACTATTGTTAATCAGCCCTCTGATTATAAGCTTTCCACCTACTTTTGTTGCGCTTTCATAAAGGTTAATAAGCGTGGCACCTGGCATAGATAGGCTAACTGCTATGTAAAATCCTTCAGTGCTTTGATTGCCTTGCATTTGAGAATCTAGATGCTTTGGAGTTAAATCTAAACTTTTAGTTCTTTCTGTCTTATTTTTGAGTTTAGAATTGATACTCTTTCCTATTTGGCTGTAGATTTCACTCTCTTGCTTAACTTTATCTTGCACATTACGAGCTAATTCTTCAAGTTCATTTGCGTGTGCAATTTGCGAAAATAATAATACCAAAAAACAAGCAATCTTGTATAAATTTGTAGTATAGTGCATAATATGCTTGGTAATTGATTTGAAAAAGTGACAAATAGATATTACGAAGATTTTGATACACATACAGCTGTTAAAAGGCTTATTGCTTCTGGTCTTGCCAGTGAAGCAGCTGAAGCTATTGTAAATTCTATATCCGCAGGCAGAAGAGCCGATCTTTCTCACCTTGTTACCAAAGAGGAGTTCTTTGCTTTTAAAGAAGAACATAAAGACGATATTCTTTCTGTTAAAAATGAAATCCAGGCTCTTAAAAGCGATATGGATAAGAGGTTCATATTGGTTGATAAGCGTTTTGATAAAATAGAAAATGATATGGAGCTTTTTAAGAAAGATGTAAAAATTATGCTTGCACAACACAAAGACGAAACGAACCAGTTGATAGCAAGGAATAAAGACGAAACCCACCAACTGATAGCAAAAACTAAAAACGAAACTATCATGTGGATAGTAGGCCTTTTTACTGCTTCTTTCTTGATTCCAATGCTCACTAAGTTTTTTGTATAACATATTAAAATATACAACAGTGCCTCTTTTGCCAAATTAGATACCCAAAATTCTCTCTAACTATTGGTATTTCCTTCTCTGCTTCAAATTTCGTTGTACTGCTGCCAATAGGGTAGCATGTATCGCTAGAATCTGGATTAATAAGCTGATATCTATACTGTGATTTTTTAATAACTGGAGCTATTGTTCTTTTGCATAGCGATTCATTGGTTGTGCCTGATGTATCGTGCGCAAGGCCTATTCTGTGCATTTTTGCTATTATCTTGCCAGTTGCAGATAAGGCATCTGCAACACCGCCTATGTGAAAGTTTATGTTTCCATTCATAGGATAAAATGTACCCTGGCAGCCATTACACCAAAAAAGACTATCGATTGGAAGATTGCCTGAAGAGGCACTTATGCAATCGGCAGCACATGCAGATTGAGAGATTGTATTACTAAAAAGTAATACTTCTGGGTGCATAAGAAGAGAGAGCTCATCATCCTCACATGGATCAAGCTCTGTTACCCAGAAAAGATCAAATTCTGTCCTCTCAAGACATATTATATCTTTGAACAAATCAAGCATCAAAAGAACTGGATAGATATAGTAATGTGTATAAACCTTAACAGCCTCTGAACTAGATGCCTTTTTCCTGCTACCACTTTCTTTATTGATTCCCATATCAATAGTCATTCCTCCAAGATTCACAAAGCAGTAAGGCTCCAGACTAACATCTGTCATTCTTGCAGGCTCCCAAAAGCCCCCAGTAATTCCAGGAATTGGAATCCCATATTTCTTGCATACGCACATTGGAGAATTTGGCACCTCTGTATTTGGCTTATCGCTTCCCTTTAGCTCAACTCCCCCCAGTGTAATAGGGAATAAACAATCCCAACATATGTCGGTTATAGGATTTATAAAATCACCACTGCATTTAGCAAATGCAGAATTACTGAGCTTTAAGAGTAATATTAGACCTGCTGCGTAAGTATGAATTTTGTTAAAATATGTATAAAAGGTATGGAGACTTACTGATCAAAGAGGATCTCCATGTCCCTAAGATACACCAAGATACGCAGAAATCCCAAGACATTT
>NZ_JAJBJB010000290.1 GCF_021811845.1 Candidatus Cyrtobacter zanobii
TCTTTGCTCCAGTGGTGCGTTTCTAGCTCTCTGTATGCTTTTTTGATTACTTCTTTGCTGTTTTTGATGAGGTCTCCCATGTCGTCTGGATCGTTGGCATTCTTTAGAAAATAACACCACTTTTGTTCTGGGGTTTCTAGTTCTTCTATTGTTGTCTTGGTAAACTTTGGTAGCTCTATAAAGGTAAATGAAAAATCCTTGAGGTCTCTTTCTTTGGTTTGAGAATCAAGTACTACATGGGTTGATTTATAGTCTTTTTTGTTTGGGAACATTATGTACTCTGTTATTGCAAGAAAGATGACTTCTTTTAAGTTCTCATAAGGCTCCCCCTTTTCTATTTGTGAGCAATATGCTCTTGCTGCATAGTACTGTGCTCTTTTTTCAAAGCCCCCTACTTTCGCTACTTGCATCTCTACTATGTATTTTACTCCAGTTTCATCTTCACATAGCACATCCACTATTGATTGCTTATGTAGCATTGTTTCTTGGTCTAGTA
>NZ_JAJBJB010000291.1 GCF_021811845.1 Candidatus Cyrtobacter zanobii
GTATTAGTTAAGAGCAAAACTTCGAATTCGGTATAAAGAGATTTAAATTATCAGATACTTGGCAGACCAAATTTAAAGCAGAAGCTTTGCGAAAATAGATAAATACTGTAATACATTTATTCCGTATCAATATATATTAAATGTTATTAAAAATAAAAAACACAATTTCGGGTGAAGATATATTATAGACCCAATAATGAGGCCGAAACATATGCTTAATATTATTGCTATATCATCAAATAACCTATATGTGCCGCCACCCATTTTGGTTATGGTGTCTTGATGGTGCGAGCGCCAAACAAACCTCAAGCCACCCCAAAATGGAGTAAAAAAGAGAAAAAACATCTCAAAACAAAAAAAGACCAATAAGCCACATAAGCCATGCTTCTCAGACAACAATTCGCCAATATATACACGATATATATATGTTTTTCCATAACACTGAGGCATCATCTCGTCCATTATCTCTTCAAGTGAGGAGTTGATGAATCTGCTC
>NZ_JAJBJB010000146.1 GCF_021811845.1 Candidatus Cyrtobacter zanobii
GAACTTGTAAGTAAATTATATCAACATTCTCATTCCTTTTTGTTGAACCATTGAATCAACCTTTCCTCCTGGTCCAGGGGCATGAGTCTTAGTCTTTTTCTCTTTTGGCCAATTCTTATCTAAAGCTTCGAAGAACTGAGTAAAGAATGTAAAGAATTTAGTTGTGTCTTCCATTTTCTCATCATCACTTCTAATGCCAAAGTACTCTCCAAGTCTCTTCCATTCAGTCTTGACTCCATCAAACCTTTCCTTCATCTTATCTAGCTTTCCACTATACTCTTCAATTTTTACTGATATTAATACATAGGAACTGCTTGATTCATCATCCTTATCATCCACAAGAGTTTTGCACTTTGTTTTAACTGAATTTGTTTGACTGAAGAATCCGTCAAATACAGTGACAAGTTCAGGAAGATTGGTCTTTGTCGCATCGAATACATTTCTGACTGACTTTTTGAATTGCACTCACTCTGGATCGATATCCTTTAGCTTTCTGCATACAAATTCCATTCCTGATTTTCCGTTTACGTCTTTGATTGATGCGATCTTCATCATACCTTCAATTGCAAATCCATCAGCCTGACCTTTGTTTTTATCTCCTCCGTTAAGAATATTTCCAAGAGTAAGAATAACAGCCAAGGCGTCTTTGAGAACTTTACAATTTGCTATTTCTTTATAAGCTTCTTCGAATTTTGTAAGTGGCTCGCTAAATTAGAAGTTAGAGAAAATTAATAGCGTCCTTACTTTAAAAATTCTTCTTGTTCAGAATACTCTAAGCAGAACTTGATGACTTCACACTTGAGCTTGAGATTCTTTATATCTCGGAGATTAATGACGTAGTCCTCAACGAAGTCCCATGATTCTTCAGGATTTTCATTAAATTCATTGATTAATCCTTCGACTTCACCATCTTCAGGCCAAGATCTTAGGATTCCATTTACAAGCGCAGGCTGAACTTTTTCTGTAAATTTCTCATCTGTAATTTTAAATAAAAAATGTTACCGATATTTGTCAGAATTTCACATGTTACTTGTGGTTTAGGAAGTCTTTTCAGCACAATCGACATTTTGAGGGAAGTATCAGCATCAAAGTAAGATTTTTTGACTTTAATGGTCTTAGATTTAACAGGTGTATCTTCAACCTTTACTTTCTTCTGATCTTCAAATAAATCCTCAACTTCTTTTATGTCCATATTGACTTCCTGAATATCATCCCAAACTAAGTGCACTCTTCCCTTTTTATCCTTTGGTTCGTGGAGGAGACGTTTCCATTGGTAGTTTTTAAGTTTTTTAGAAGGATTTATGACTGGCTTTGTAGGCATTGGCTTTCTTGCGCCAAATCCTCCAGGCCTTGGCTAAATATAAACATTATTCCAACTCGTTAATTTATGGACTTGTTAAAATTAGTTTGTTATTTAGTTAAATTCAGAACTATTAAATTGTTATTTTACCATTCCACCTAATGGAGCTGCTCCTGGAGGTGCAGGCATTTTGGCTCCAGGCATTGGAGGAGGACCAGACATTCCGAGAGGAGGCGGGGGACCTGGAGGTCTTGAACCTGGCGGTGGTGGCGGACCTGGTGGTGCTGGAGGGCCTGGTGGTCTAGATCCAGGAGGTGGTGGAGGGCCTGGTGGAGCAGGTGGATCTGGTGGCCTTGATCCGGGAGGTGCTGGAGGACCTGGTGGTGCTGGCGGACCTGGAGGTTTAGATCCAGGAGGAGGTGGTGGACCTGGTGGAGCAGGTGGACCTGGCGGTTTAGATCCGGGAGTAGGCGGTGGACCTGGTGGTGGAGGCGGTCCAGGACGAGATGGGCCAACTTTTTGAGGTAATTGTCCTGTGCTTTGAATTGATACTGGTTTTGAACCTGGAGGAGCTAAAAATCGTAAGTTTATTAACTTTTCATTATTTTATATTTATAAAATACTAATTCTTGTTTAATATTTGAAGAATCATAAATACACTTCATTAAAGTTTATCAAATATTAACAAAAATTTACGTGGAGGTCCTGGAGGAGGTGGTGGTCCTGATGAATTTAGACCTGGTGGCGGTGGTGGTCCTGATGGTTTTAAACCTGGTGGAGGAGGTGGTCCTGAGGGAGGTGGTGGTGGTCCTGATGTTCTCAGACCTGGTGGCGGTGGTGGTCCTGAAGG
>NZ_JAJBJB010000292.1 GCF_021811845.1 Candidatus Cyrtobacter zanobii
AGTATTTTACTAGTCTTTCGACTGGTGAAATAAATCAAAGTTCATATTCTCAATATCAAGGTTGAAATCGAGAACATGAACTTTGAATCATACTTGGTCGTCCTAGATTTGCTTTTTAGCGACAGTGAGTCTTTGTCGATTCGGATTGAGTTCTTTCTTTGCCTTGGATTTCACATTGAAATTGCCAAAGATGATGATAATGCTCAACGTCCAAATAGGTCGTCCTCCAAATCAAGATCTTGGCGAAAGCTTGAATTTTTCATTTAAAAGATGAGCAATGACGAGAGTTCGCTTCATTTGAAGCTTTCAATGATCAATTTTGAGCTCCTTTTCGTAGGTTCAATAAATAAGGACTTTGATCGTCCTACCATTCTAACTGATATGGTCAACCATCATCCCACCAAATCAAGGGGATCCATTAACTTTCATATTATTTTAAATTTTTATTAATTTCAAGGTCCACCTCGACTATTGGGGTTTTGGGGTTTTGGGG
>NZ_JAJBJB010000293.1 GCF_021811845.1 Candidatus Cyrtobacter zanobii
GCATAGGTGTAGACCGACTGGCTCTCAGCCTTGCCATTCTTTGTACCTTTTGCGTCAACCCAGACTTCGAAGTTGCAACTGCAATACTTATCGACGATTTTGTCCATCAAAATCAAAATGATGTTTCGATTTCTTTTCTGGAAGAAGTTACCAGCACTCATGAGACTCGAAATCAAAAAGTTGTCTTTCTGCTTTGACTGAGGAGGTACGGAAGCACCTACAGCGCCTTTGGTCCGAGCCGTGTGACATTTCGCTTTATTGCTTGGTAATGGAGTGAAAGCAGATTTGTCTGTCACCTTAGTGTTGGAGTTTATAACATGTGCTTCTTTTGAGAGTTTGCAGATGTAGTCTTTGAGCACCGAGTCCTTCAGCTTGATGACTTTATACTCTGATTTAAGTTTAGCTTCTGCGTCGTACTCTTTGATATTTTCCAGTTCTCAGAGATTGCCCAGAGCCTTCAAAAATACATGATTTGCCCTTGACTCAAGGA
>NZ_JAJBJB010000294.1 GCF_021811845.1 Candidatus Cyrtobacter zanobii
GAATAGTCAATTGCAAAATAACTGCATCTATTAAATGTTACATTCTGTTTGCCCAATATCCAGATGAATCACTATCCATTCTTGTGATTTCTTGCTTTTTAGCTATATTCACAGATTATACGGCATTGTTATGGGAGTAACTCACTTTCGTTTTGAGTATAGAGACCATTGCTTGAGCTTCTTTCTGAATTGTACTGCCAGCCCTAAATATCATTAGAGCTCGGAGCTAAGCAAAAGTAGCATAAATGATGAAAATCCAACTTGCATAAGGGCTTTTATTAAGCATCATAAAGTAAGCAATAAGTATCAGCAATTAACTTCATGTAAGTCTGTTTATAGAATCCTTTGCCAACACTTTCGCTGCTGATTTCAAAACATTCTTGGAGAAGGAGAAATTTTTGATTTTAAATTACATCAATCAAAGATTAGGAAGCTCAGTTATTCATTTTAAGGTTTATAAATAAGGAATGATTAATATCCAGCTTCTTTT
>NZ_JAJBJB010000295.1 GCF_021811845.1 Candidatus Cyrtobacter zanobii
TAGTATTTACATTGAGTTTTCAGAGGGATCTGATTCAGTTACAGGCTGCACTTTCAATTCTAATTCAAATCCAGCTTTTATTCACTTAAGCGCAGCTATTGTAACTGTTGATAGTTGCACGTTTCAGCAACTTGCTGGGAACGATCCTTCAACTCTTTCATCAACCGTTCTCGCTTCATTGAAGAAAGGATCAGGAATTTCTTGAATGGGACAAACTAAGGCAGTAATTACCAACTGCAACTTCAAAAATATTCTTACGGACTATGGCACGATAAGTATTACTGAAAACATTAGGCAAAGCACACAGTCGACGGTGCAGTATACGATAAAGTCAAATACGTTCCAGAGCAATATTGCATATAGCACAGAAGGAGGTGCAGGAATCCAGCTTTCAAATCCGATAAATGCTGATATTGAAAGCAATACATTTATATCGAACAATGCGTTCCAAGGAGATGGAGGAGCAATTAAGTTTACTTGAGCAAATAC
>NZ_JAJBJB010000296.1 GCF_021811845.1 Candidatus Cyrtobacter zanobii
GCCTTGGGGCTTGAAAAAGGAAGAGATGAAGAGTGATATGGATGGAAGGGAGAGATGGAGAGGATGGAGGTGGATGAGATGGCGGGTGAGGTGAAGAAGGAAGAGTGAGGAGAAGAGAAAAAGGGAAGGAGGGAGAGGAAGAAGATGCAGCAGATGATTTTGATTGAAAGCAGTGGAGAGGAAGATTGAGGAGTGGGGGAGATGAAGAATGAACAGAAAAGTGAGAAATGAGGAGTTGATATGAAAGGACCGAGGAAAGCAAGAAGAGCTCCGCAGGTTGTTGCTGTTACTGAAGTAAATGAAGTAAGAAAGGTTAGGGAGAAATCGAAATCGAGGGCGAATTCTAGGAAGCAAAATGTATCTAAAGTTGCAACAAAATCTGGTAGGAAAAAGAAAAACAATAAGTCAAAACCTTCTGGTTTGTCTTCGAGAATATTTAAATAATTAAACTTTTAAAACTAAAATAAATACAATTAATTG
>NZ_JAJBJB010000297.1 GCF_021811845.1 Candidatus Cyrtobacter zanobii
ATACTGATGAGTGATATAGTAGTAGATGGTGTATCTGGCCAACTTCTTAGGCAATATATAGAAAAGATAGAGCGCTTGGAGCTGGAAAAAACAGAGATTTCGCAGCATATAAGAGATGCCTATGCAGCTGCAAAATCTGAGGGATTTGATGTCAAGATTATGAAACAAATAATAAAGATTCGTGCAACAGATAAGCAGGATATACAAGAACAAGAAACGTTACTAGAAATATATAAAAGAGCGCTTGGCATGGAAAGCGATATAGATTCCTGATAATGTATTACAAGTTGTTGAGTATGTGGACATGTTTACGCTTGATGCTGTTTTATAGCTAAACCGATATAAAAGAGTTATTAATCTAGAAATATTGAGAATTCCAACAGTATAGCAAAATATACTCTTTTATGTTAACTTGGCTATATAGTGATTCACATAGAATTTGGTGCACAAAAATTGCTGCAATATACAGTATAAAAACTT
>NZ_JAJBJB010000298.1 GCF_021811845.1 Candidatus Cyrtobacter zanobii
GTAATACACATAAATGAGATGCTGGATACATTTGATTAGGAGGCTCTTCAAGATCTTATGGAACTGATGGAACTATTGCTAAAGCATGATCAGCTGGAAACTATTGTCCAAAGGGAGCGACAACTGAAACTCCTTGTCCACTCGGAACTTATAATCCTTTAACAGCATCAGGTGAATGATTCGTCTGTCCAAAAGGAAAATCTTGAGATACGACAGGAATGACTGCTCCAAATTCTTGCCCTGCTGGATACTATTGTCTTTTAGGAACAAGTGGGACAGCTAACAAAGTTCAATGCCCAGCAGGAACATTTTCTAATGATATTGATTTGAGCGAAGTCGGAGAGTGTTTACCTTGTCCGACTGGAAAATATTGCCCAATAGGAACAACTGATCCATCTTCAAATAATTGAGATGTAGGATACTTTTGAGTTAAAGGCTCTTCAGTTAGTAATCCATCAACGGATACATATTCATTGGGT
>NZ_JAJBJB010000006.1 GCF_021811845.1 Candidatus Cyrtobacter zanobii
GATGAAATGTTATTTTTTACTTAAAGAAAATGACATAGTTCGTGAATATTATCAAAATAAGTTTAAATATATATTAATCGATGAATATCAGGATACAAATGCTGCCCAATATTTGTGGTCTATGTTACTTACAGAGAAACATAAAAACATATGCTGCGTCGGTGATGATGATCAATCCATATATGGTTGGAGAGGTGCTGAAGTTGAAAATATACTAAGATTTACACATGATTTCAAAGACGCAAAAGTCATTAAATTACAGCAGAATTATAGATCTCTTACACCTATCTTAAAAGTGGCCTCTGCTATAATCTCAAATAATCAAGATAGGTATGAGAAAGAGCTGTGGACCCAAAATAACGAAACTATACCAGTTGAGCTACACTATTATATTGATGGCAGACATGAAGCAAATAGAATAGCAAATCAGATTGATATTTATAGGCAAGATGGCATTAAGCTCTCTGAAATTGCAATATTGGTTAGGGCAGGATATCAAACAAGGTTATTCGAGGAGGCTTTAAATTCTATATGTATACCGTATAAAATCATTGGTGGTGCAAAATTTTATGCACGCGCAGAGGTTAAAGATGCAATAGCCTATATGCGGTTACTTGTAAATGATGCAGATGACCTTGCTTTTGAAAGAATAATAAATACGCCAAAGCGTGGCATTGGGCCATCTACCATTATGCAACTTAAGCAACTTGCACAGGAGCATAATATTTCCATGATGGGCGCACTTAAAATTACAGATCTAAAGCCAAAACTCAAAGCTTCTGCAATAGAGTTCCTACATGCTTTTGAGGACTGTAAATCGTCAAAAGCAGAGATATTTAAAGCCGTAGAAAATCTTTTTATACAGGTTGGCTTTATGGAATATCTTGAAAAAGATGATGCAGAAAACATGACAGAAAGATTACAAAATGTGCGAGAGGTACTTGAGGATCTATCTAGGCATGATTCTATAATTGGATACCTTGAGCATGTTAGTTTACTTAGTGATATAGATAATTTATCTACTGATGATAAAGTAAATATTATTACCATGCATTCTGCCAAAGGGTTAGAATTTGAGGTGGTATTTTTGCCTGGTTGGGAAGAAGGTATTTTTCCAACCGCACGAGCTGTTGAAGATCAGAAACAGTTACCAGAAGAAAGGAGGCTTGCATATGTTGCCGTAACAAGGGCAAAAAGATATCTACAAATCTCTTGTGCAAGGGAACGAGGACTATTTGGTAGCACACAATCTACAAGAGAATCTATCTTCTTAGAAGAGATACCACAGGATTATTGCGATATTATCGACGAGACTAGTATATACAAAAACAGATTAAATAGAAACAGGCTAACTAGCTCTTTTGCATCACCTATCACATATTCTAAATTTGATGATAAAAGTAAAATTAGAAACGAAATGTACAACTTTAGCATACCATCCAAATCCAGAGAAGTTGTAAGAGGAGGTAGCCTTGTAAGAAAAAATCATCTAGTATACGGCGATATTGTAACACACAGTGATTTTGGAACTGGAAAAGTGATAGGCACTGGGTCGAACGGATCTATATATGTGGAATTTGATTCAATTGGAATAAAACAAATAGCAGCAGATGAGCTTTGATATACAAAAAATACCTAGGCATGTTGCCATTATAATGGATGGAAATAGCAGATGGGCAAAAGGAATGGGGCTCCCACAGTGGAAAGGGCATGAGAGCGGCATGCAGGCCGCAAAGAACATTGTTGATGTAGCAATTCACCATAAAATCCAATATTTGACCTTATATGCATTCTCTATAGAAAATTGGAATAGAGAAAAATCAGAAGTAGATGTAATAATGTCTTTCATGCGGCAGTATATGTCTGAATATGCAAAAGATTTTATTGAAAGGGGCGTTAAGATAATATTTAACGGTGATCTATCGCTAATAGATAGTGGTCTTAGTAGCGGCATGCGTGATATAGAGCGCTCTTCAGAATATAATAAAGTATTAACATTAATCATTGCTGTGAGCTATAGTGCACGAAATGAGATAAGGGAGGCGGCTATGAATATGGTAAAAGATTCTCATAAAATAGATACTAATAATAGAATGATCTTTGATGAATATATCAATAAGCATAACATTCCAGACCCAGACTTGCTCATTAGAACTGGTGGAGAATATCGGCTAAGTAACTTTATGTTATGGCAAATTGCATATACAGAACTTTATTTTTCTAAAAAATTATGGCCCTCATTTGGAGAGCAAGACCTTTTAGAAGCAATTGAGGATTTTAATTTAAGGGAACGTAGATATGGTAGGAGGTAATTTTATAAAAAGATTCATATCATCAGTACTGCTAGTGCCCGTTGTGGTATTGTTGACTTATTTTGGATCAGTTCCGTACATACTATTTGTATCGCTTATACTAATCATTGTGATGATTGAGTATAACGGTATTGTGAAGCGCTGCAAATCTATGACATACTATATAATATGGCTTTGTTGTGGTTTATGCATAGCGCTTGCAGCATTTTTCTCTCTTATCTACCTCAGAAACAGCCCAAATGGTGGTTTTAATGTACTAGTTTGGTTGTTTGCAATTGTTTGGATGACTGATACTTCTGCATACCTCATAGGTAAACTATTTGGCGGGCCTAAAATTTTCCCTAAAATTAGTCCTAACAAAACATATTCCGGTTGTATCGGTGGTTTAGTGGTACCGTTGTTGGTTCATGTATATTTGATGTTTGAATTTGAATATGATGCAACCTATATCATCACCTTCTTTATCTCGATATTCACTATGTTGGGAGATTTTCTTGAATCTGCGCTGAAGAGGAAATTTAATGTGAAGGATAGCGGCTTTATTATACCAGGGCATGGTGGAATCCTAGATCGCATAGATGGGCTAATACCAGCATCAATCTTTTTAGCTGTTTGTTTTTTACTTATAGAATGAAAAGAGTAGCTGTGTTTGGCTCTAGTGGGTCTGTTGGATCATACACATTAGATATATTAAGAAATAATAGAGATAAATTTGAATTACACTCTATTACAGGCAATTCTAATATTAAGAAATTGGCAGAACAAGCAATTGAATTTAACGCTAAAAACGTAGGAATTGCATCTAAAAATAAATACAATGAGTTAAAGGCATTATTAGCGCCTCATAGTGTAAACATTTTAGCTGATCATGATGCAGCCATGCTTCTAGCACAGGAAAAGTATGATATTGCAATCATGGCAATCTCTGGCTCAGATGCGATTAAACCTCTCGATGCACTCTTAGGGAATTCTAAAATCATAGGCCTTGCCAATAAGGAGAGTATTGTATGTACTGGTAATATGCTCGTAGATAAGGCAAAAACTTTGGGCTCCAAGATAATACCAGTAGATTCTGAACACAGCGCTATATTCCAACTATTTGATATACATAACGCAGCACTTGTTAATAGAGTAATATTAACAGCATCTGGTGGACCATTTTACAATAAATCAATTGATTTTATAAAATCCGCAACATTTGAGCAGGCGCTAGCTCATCCAACGTGGAAGATGGGCGCAAAGATATCAGTTGATTCTGCAACAATGATGAATAAGGGCCTAGAACTCATAGAAGCTAAGAACCTTTTCAATCTTAGGCCAGAGCAGCTTGATATTCTTATCCACCCTCAATCCATAGTGCATAGCTTTGTGGAGTATCATGATGGGGCATTGCTTGCGCAGTTTGGGCACCCTGATATGAAAATGCCAATCTCATATGCATTAGGCTATCCTGAAAGGATTAAGATTGATTACCGCAAGATTATAGCCAGCGATTTGACAAATATGACCTTCTTAGAACCTGAATTTGAGAAATTCCCACTACTTGGCCTTGCAAAGAAAACATTAAAAGAAACCACAGGGTCTTGCATAGCTCTGAATACATTAAATGAACTTGTTGTGAATGAATTTCTCGAAAAGAAAATCAGCTTTATTGAAATAATCAATAAAATTTTAAAATTTATGGATAAGATAACTATCAGTAAAATCACATCTCTTTCCGATGTCTTAGATTCTATACAAGATATTAAGATACAGTTTAATAAGCTAAATAGATAATGTATAAATGTATTTTTGAGGATGAGAATATTCTCATTGTTGATAAGGAAAGAAATATCTCTGTACATCCTGGTGCTGGCAATAAGGATGGTAGCTTAATGGATGTTATCCTATCTTCTGGAAAATATGAATATTTGGGGGTTATTAACAGAATAGATAAAGATACATCTGGGCTTGTACTAATAGCAAAAGATGGTTTTACTCATATGGCGCTTGAGGAAAAAATGAAAGCTCGTGAAATACGCAGAAAATATGTTGGCTTTGTATATGGAAAGTTTGACCTATGTGCTGGCAAAATTGAGACAAAAATAGCACGATCCAATTCTGATAAGACAAAGATGGTGGCAAGTAGCACAACTGGAAAAGATGCGATAACTTTATACAAGGTGTTAGACTCATTTTATTCGGAAATTAGCTTGCTGGAATACCAACTGCAGACCGGGCGAACTCACCAAATTAGGGTGCACATGAGGTATAATAAAACACCAATAATTGGTGATGAGAAGTATTCAAAGGGGCTATCAATCAGGCTCAAAGCAACGCCGCAAAGTGTACAAGATCTACTAAAATCATTTAAAAAACAGATGTTGCACTCAAAATATATCTCCTTTGAGCATCCAACTACACTTCGTACAATAGAAGCAGAAGCAAATCTACCACATGATATGGAAACACTGAGATCTGCATTAAAGGCGCCCTAAAAGCTACTGAGGCTAGCCATGTAGAGGGCAATTTTTATCTGGGCAAAAACAAAAGGTTAACGAGATAAAGTATAGTGATCTGAGTCTATAGCACACATATAAAACACACAACGTCCACAACTGGATTGTTATAATAAGTGCGCTTAACGCTCATCACACAGCTTTGCAGATAAATAATCTGGAACGCTAGCACATTCAACCAAAACCTCTTCACCAGAGTTCATATCCTTAATTTTATATTTCATACCTCTCACCTCATCCTCACCTATAATAACAGCAAACCGTGCCCTTGAGGCTTTTTTCATGCATTTTTTTAACGGCGTAAGATATAACATATCTGTCTTAATCCCAAGCCCCCTAAGTAGCACAGCAAGCTTTAAACCCTCTTTCTCCTGACCAAGCGTTATAACACTAACAGTATTGTTATTATTTTCCTCATACTGCCCTATTAACTCCATTAGTCTTTCAATCCCAGCAGCAGCACCAACTGCTGGAATATTAACTTTAGGATCCATCATTCTAAAGAGGTTATCATACCGCCCACCAGCTATCACAGCGGATTGCGCGCCAAGTGATTCAGTTGTGAACTCAAAAACGGTATGGCTATAATAATCCATTCCTCTAACAAGCTTGCTGTTTTGAGTATATTGCATACCTAAAAAATCTAAGAGATCTAAAAGCCGCTCATAAAACTCACTAGATCTTTTATTTAAATAATTCATTATGCTTGGAGCATTTTTTAATGTCTCTATATCTTCTTCACTTTTTGAATCCAATACCCTAAGCACATTCTTCTCTAACCTGATAAGACTTTCTTTTGAGAGATTATTTTTTTTATCATACAAATATTTTGTAAGGGCATTTTTGTAAGCCTCTCTAGATTCGGAATCTCCTATTGTATTAATTTGTAAAGAGATCGAGTTAGTTATGCCCAAAGCATCTATAAGCCTCTTTAGCATATACAAGAGCTCTGCATCTGCAAATGGCGATTCTTCCCCAAGAAATTCGAAATTTAATTGATGAAATTCTCTATATCGCCCCCTTTGAGGCCTCTCATGCCGAAATAGCGATCCATGACTAAAAAGCTTGAGTGGCATATTTTGTGTCATACCACCAGATATCACGGCCCTCGCTACCGCAGCAGTAAACTCAGGCCTTAGGATCAAGCTCCTTTTTTCACGATCCTCAAATGTGTAAGTCTCCTTAGAAACTATATCAGAGGTCTCACCCAACGTTTTCTGAAATACAGAAGCATATTCCAATATCGGCGTTGATATCTCAGAGTATGAATAACAGAGTGAAATATCAGACGCGATTCCTAATATCTTGTTATATAAGAGCAAATCTAACCCAGCTAGATCCCTAGTGCCCCTAACATTTTGTAGCATCTTTTGTAAAAAAACTCACAGACAGATTCTATGCCAGTAATACAGCATTTGCAATATACTGTTACTCGATAAATGAATCCCAAAGAGCTTTCTCTCTGCCTTCTTTTACATGACATAAAAGCCGCCTATCATGTTGAATGTTTTTTACACAATTCATGATGTGCTGTTTGTGTATTTTTTGAACACCGATAAAATATAAAAATTCAGCTAATGAATGTATGTTAAAATACTTTAAGATAAGGTTAATATTTTCTTTAGAATAAGTTTGGTTCTGTTCTTTTAAATATTTTATAAGCAATATTCTTCCTATATTCGATCTGGAGTTATGTTTTAGCAGCTTTAAGAACTTTCTAATGGCGTTGCGCGCCTTGGAAGTCACTGTCAGCTTTTCCCACGATTTATTAATTAATAACGAAAAATCTGGTACTATCTCGATTTGATCTCCACTTTGAAGCCTGGAAGTAATCTTGACTGCCCTGCCATTTATCAAGGCCTTAGAGCAATGTAATCCAAGATCGGAGTGTATAGCGAATGCAAAATCTATGGCAGTTGCCCCCTTTGGCAAAGAAATTAAGCTGCCACTTGGCGTAAAACAAAATATCTTATCGTTATACATCTCAAGTTTTGCACTTTCTAAAAATTCCTTTGGATTTTTAGTATCTTTTAACATCTCTATTAATTGATTTATCCATTTAAATTGCGAAATCTCATTAATAGAATCTAAACTTCTACTTTGCTTATATGACCAATGCGATGCGACCCCAAATTCTGCAATATCATGCATTGCTTCAGTCCTAATTTGAACTTCAATTCTCTGAAAATCATTATCTATGATCACAGTATGCAAAGAGCGATAACCATTTTCCTTCGGAACACTTATGTAATCTTTAAAAGTACCAGGCATGAACTTTTTATGCGAGTGCAAGGCACCAATCACTCTATAACAATCTTCTATTTTTGGAACTATGATCCTAAATGCTAAAATATCAGATAATTGCTCGAACGTTGTTTTTTTCTTTTGCATCTTTCGCCATATAGAATAAATGCTTTTTAATCGCCCTGATATTTTGGCATCTATGGAGCACTTTTCCATTATGCATGACATATCCTTTTTAATCATATCCATAGAAGAGCTACCTCTTTTACTCAGAAGCAATAGTCTATTTTTTATAGAATCAAAAATATCAGGAAATAAAACTTGAAATGATAGATCCTGAAGCTCTTCTTTAAATTGTCTCATCCCCATCCTCTCAGCAAGTGTGGAGTATATCTCTAATGTCTCTTTTGCTATTCGTCTCCTTTTGCGTTCATCTTGGATATTATGTATTGTCCTCATATTGTGAATCCTATCTGCAAGCTTTACTAAAAGCACCCTTATATCCTCTGACATTGCAAGGAGTAGTTTTCTTATATTTTCAGCCTGCTGCATCTGTATATGAGAGTATTTTATTTTCCCTAATTTACTGACGCCTTCTACTAATGTTGCTATCTTGAGCCCAAAATGTTTTTTGATATCCTCATATTCAACATATGTGTCCTCTATTGTATCATGCAGTATTGCCGTGACTATTGATACTGTTTCAAAGCCTTGTTGCGCCAATATTTCCGCAACCGCAAGTGGATGGGTGATATATTCTTCTCCAGATTTCCTGAACTGCCCGTAGTGTGCGTTATATGCAAAATGTATTGCATTCTCAACTGTTGATAGATCTGTTTCTGGGTGTGTTTTGCTTATTAGTTGCATTAAGTTGCATTTGAGTCTAAATATGTTGTTTGGCATTTTTTGCCTTGATATTAGGTCAAGCATGGCACGAATATTAAAGTGCTTATTTTGTTTTATGCTAACGAGTCAATATGTGTAATACAAGTAATAATTACGTTATAAAAGACATAAAGTTGCAGTTATATATAGGTGTCACCCAAGAAGAAAGGTCAAGCCTACAAGAGATAAGTATCAATATTACTATTTTACAATCTGAAAAAACAATGGCTTGTATAACAGATGAAATAAAAGATACTTTTTGTTATAAAGAGCTTATACAATCGATTATAGAACGATTTAATGGATATGAAGTTGCGCTTGTAGAAAGACTTGGGCAATTAATATATGAACACACAAAAAGCATGCTTGATGGCAATTTGAAAATTTCTGTAACAGTCACTAAGACACCACAAATAGATAATTTTTCTGGCCAAATAAACTTTACAATTCAAAGTCAGTAATCTAGACCTCTTTTTATTTCATATGCACACAAAGATACAGAGAGTTGGATTTGGGTTTGATCTTCATAAGATCGAGCATTCAGAAACTGAGCAAGAAATTTTCTTGTGTGGTATACCGTTTAAGGCGAAGTACAGTATTGTAGCACATTCAGATGGTGATATAGGGTTGCACGCAATTATAGAGGCGCTGCTAGGTTCGCTTGCACTTGGAAACATAGGCGTATTATTTCCAAATACAGATCCAAAATATAAAGGAATTAGCTCATCATTGTTACTCAAAGAAGTTTTTCATAAAGTAAAGGAGACAGGAGCACAGATATTAAATATTGATGTAACGCTGATATGTGAAAGGCCGAAAATCATGGCTCGTAGTTATGAACTTAGGCAGAATATCGCTAATATATTGGAAATGGACGTCTCTAGGGTGAGCATCAAGGCCACAACATCAGAGGGAGTCGGCATCATAGGAAGGCAGGAGGCTATACTAGCGCAAGCAGTATGCATGGTGCTTGCATAGTAGCACACCAAATTATACATTCTCAAGCTAAACTAAACGTCAATATATATTGATTTATTCTGCTATGGCCAAAACTGCAAAGAATATATTATAACAGCATATTAAGTTTTATGGTATGAATAATCACATGTACTGAGATTTCATCACATTCAATGTAGAACTGAATTTGTTGACTTTATACAATAATACATGATTATTCTTCGTGTCGTTGTTGTATTGTTGTTTGTTTATAGCTTCATATTTTGATATGAGTAATTTATTAAAAAAAAGAAAAATTAAGATACAACACTCACTTTCCAGCTTGATTGCAACTTGGTTTTATATAGGCGCGCTCCCCTCAGCACAAGGCACGATTGCCTCACTATCCACATATCCGATATACCTTTTTTGCGTCAGAAGCTCATTGTCTGCAAAAGAACTATCACTTTCTTTCGCGCTTATAGCGCTGGTATTATTTATTATTGGCATACGGTGTACTAAGAAATATATGCGCACACACATGGTTGGCGACCATTGCTCGATAGTTATTGATGAAGTTGTAGGGCAATTAGTTGCATTCTCTGTAGCCAATGATTTTTTCTATAAGCTTTCTATAAAAATTTTTCAAAATTATAAAATTATAACCCCTGAAACAGGGGCATTTTTAATAGGATTTGCCCTTTTTAGGTATTTCGATATACAAAAACCATTTATAATCAGATGGTTTGATAAGAATGTGAAAGGCTCTTTGGGCGTGATGGTTGATGATGTAGTAGCTGGGCTTGCGGCAGGGGGTTTTGCATACATTGTATATAAAATTATGGGTTTTGGCAGTAGCTTCTTTTAAGCGCCATAGCCTCATGATATGCATTCCAATATATCATTTTGCCCAACTGCACCAACCCTAACAATTTTCAGATCTTGAGTTGTGCAATCTACCAAGGTTGAAGCTGACCCTATGCTACTATGTTTGTCAATTAAAACTGTCCCTATCTTAGAAAAAACCTCATCCTCTAGTAACGACCTTAGATCACTTGGATTTTGCATATTGCTAATATTCGCGCTTGTTGCGGTTAGTGGACACTTAACTCTGCGCAGCAATTGAAGTAGGAAGTTATTTTTTGGCACTCTGAGCGCAATCGTTTCACGAAAATACTTTCCAGGCATCTTTGCGCCTTCTTTTAGATTGAGGATAATTGTAAGCGCCCCAGGCCAAAAAGCCTTTGCTAGCGCAGCTGCATTCTTATTAAACACCGCTATCTCTACAGCAGATTCATAGCTTTGTACAAAAATAGGAAACTGTTTGCCACCCCCCCTGCATTTAATTAGCATTAACTTATCGAGTGCAGCAACGCTAGTTGCATCACACACAAGGCCAAACAGTGTGTCTGTCTGAACGATAAGAACTTCGCCGCGCTCTACAGCCCCTTGCGCAAAATCCAGAGAAATATCAGAATGCTGAGAAAGTACCACCCAAGTGGGCAAAAACAAAAACCACAAAAGGCTCCCCGGGAAGGATTCGAACCTACGACCTAGCGGTTAACAGCCGCTTGCTCTGCCGCTGAGCTACCGAGGAACTCTGCTCGACCCCTTATAACAGTATAAGGCATGACTGTCTACTTAAACAAAGAAAAAACATGAAGAAAATGTCAAAAAATAATTTATCATGCTATTCTATACAGGCGTATTGCGAATGTGGCTAAGTTATCGCTTGGTTTTATTTCATTGTTGTGCTACGACTAAACCGATTGCTTTGAGCGTATGCGGGTTTTGTTTTGCATAATTTCATTTAAAGCTCTTTATTTTTATATTTTTTGTACTGGAAGATGATACGAAGGTATTTAGGTAATAGGTATGTCATAGTTTGTTTATTACTCTTATGCTTTCTATCTGTTCATATTATCAAGAAATTTAGTAAGGGGCTCGGTAGCGATTTTGCCACAAAGTATCAAGCTAATTTATATAATCCAGCAGAAAATTTACCTAATCTAAATCATGAGAGAGTCTCACAGGAGAGTGTATTGCATGGCTCGGATGAAGAAGATGCCACGGATGACAGCACATACTCAAATTTTTCCGCAACATTGAAAAAAGGGGACAATATGCAATCTATACTCAGAAACGCTGGGATAGATGGTAAAAATGCTCATCTTATAGCCGTGGCTGTTAACAAGGTATACCCATTACATAAGCTAGTACCTGGTAAGAAGGTCTTTATTTCACATCTTAAGAGTATAGAGCGTAATACTATACAGGAGATGAAAATGGAATTTGATGATTCCAGTGTTGAGGTAAGCTGTAGTAGCTCACTATATAAGGCAAGGGTATTACCACTACTGCTACAAGACCAAGTCATAGTTAAGAGTGGTGTGATCGAGAATAGTCTATATAACACAGCAAGCAAAATACATATGCATAAAAAGGCATTTGCTGCGCTGCTAGATTTATTTTCGCATAGCTTAGATTTACAGAGGGAGGTAGGCCGTGGAAGCAAATTAAAAGTTGTTTACTCAATTTCTAAAGATTCTAATGGCAGAGTGCATAGTGTGAAAGATATTTTATATGCGCAACTAAACTCTCCTACTAAAAATGTGGAGATATATAGGTACGATGCTCCAAATTCAGGCGGGCATAAGTATTTTCATGAAGATGGACACAGTATAAAGAAACCATTTCTCAAAACTCCTATAAAAGGTGCTGTAATTAGCTCAGGCTTTGGAAGAAGAATGCACCCTATACACAAATATTCTAGAATGCATAAAGGCTTAGATTACGCTGCAAGAGTTAATACACCAATACTTGCTGCCGCAGATGGTGTTATCAAAGTGATGCAGCGCAGCCATTCTTATGGAAATTATGTAAAGATCGTACATAATAACAGATATTCAACTTTATACGCACATATGAGTAAATTTGCAAAGGGGAAAGGACCTGGTAGCAAAGTAAAACAGGGTGAAATCATCGGGTTTGTTGGGAATACTGGGCACTCTACCAACCCACACCTACATTATGAAGTACATTGCAATGGTATTCATATTAATCCAGCAAAGGCAAATAAGGTAAAGGATGAGTTTGTCCTTTATGGTAAAAATATGGCATCCTTTAAGGAACATATCTCTTTGGTAAAGAATGCCATTAATGTTGGATTTGCCGATGGCCACTCTATGAGCTATGAAGATTTTTCTAAAATGATTAGTAAAAGCTAGGCATTATAAAGGCGCATAGTTACTACATACACAAACTATATTCAAATACTTGCACTTCTTATAAATTAGAACTAGTCTCCAAACGCGTATACACTAGTTGTTCTCATATTTATTTTGTATTTATATGTTCTTAGTTGGTAAAGATGCCCCAGATTTTACAGCTGCTGCTGTAATGCCTGATGGCTCTATAGACGAGCAGTTTAACCTTCGGACATACTCCAAGGGTAAGAAGGTTGTAATATTATTCTATCCATTTGATTTTACTTTTGTTTGTCCATCGGAAATCATATTGTTTAGTAGGAAGCATGAAGAGTTTAAACAAAGAGGAACAGTTGCTATCACAGTTAGTGTTGATTCACACTTTACTCATGCAGCCTATAGGAGGACTCCTATAGAAAAAGGAGGAATCGGTGCAATAGATGTACCTATGGTGTCAGATATCACAAAAGAGATATCAAGAATGTATGGTGTGCTCTCAGATGGCAAAATGGCACTTAGAGGAACATTCATCATTGATAAAGGTGGCATAGTGAAACATGCCCTTGTAAATGACTTAAAACTTGGCCGCAATATAGATGAAATCATTAGAACATTGGATGCACTAATACATGTTGAAGAAAATGGTGAAGTCTGCCCAGCTGGATGGAGAAAAGGTGACAAAGCGATGAAACCTACGCAAGAGGGGGTTACTGAGTACCTTAAAGATCTTACTGATTTTTAGTGGCTCTCTATATAAGTAAGTATTTTTATATACTTACTTATATAGTGCACATTGTGGTAAGTTGTAATAAGATAGAGAACGGTATGTTAGTTAAGAATTTTTATGCGCCACAATAAGGTTATCATTTTGGGCTCTGGCCCTGCTGGTTATTCTGCCGCAATATATACAGCAAGGGCCGCGCTTGGACCACTTGTAATTTCTGGCTCTCAGCCAGGCGGCCAACTGACAATTACAACCGATGTTGAGAATTATCCTGGGTTTGCAGACCCAATTCAAGGCCCATGGCTTATGGAGCAAATGAGAATGCAGGCAATCAACTGTGGCGCATATGAGGTGGATGACCATATATCGCATGTGGATTTCTCATCCAGGCCGTTCATATTAACTGCAGAATCTGGCAATAGGTATTCATGTGATGCACTCATTATCGCAACTGGCGCAAGTGCAAATTGGCTAGGATTGGAGAGTGAGGAAAAATTTAAAGGGTTTGGTGTATCTGGATGCGCAACGTGTGATGGCCCACTTTATCGCAATAAAACGGTAATGGTCATTGGCGGCGGTAATACGGCAGCAGAAGAGGCACTATACCTTTCTAAGCATGCGGCTAAAATTGTTCTTGTGCATAGAAGGGATTCGCTAAAAGCCGAAAAGATTTTACAAGAAAGGGTTTTTGCGAATCCAAAGATAGCAATACTCTGGAACAGAGAGCTTGTCGAGGTTTTAGGTACAGAAGAGCCACTTTCTGTAAATGGCGCAATAATTAGGGATGTAAACTCTGGGCTGAATGAAAAAATTGATTTAGATGGAATTTTTATTGCAATTGGGCACATACCAAATACATCTATCTTCAAGGATAAAATCGAGATGGATGCACATGGCTATATCGTCACGAAGAATACTAAAACTAATATATCAGGGGTTTTTGCAGCTGGTGATGTACAAGATAGAATATATAGGCAGGCTGTAACAGCTGCAGGCACAGGGTGCATTGCGGCCCTAGAAGTTGAAAAATACCTTTCTTAGTGTGATATTTTGCTCACAAGACTCAAAATTTTGTTCATTTTGGTTTTTTGTTCGTTTTTATGGCTTTGTTACGGATTTTATATATTCGTGAATAAAACCGTACCAGATTACATCAAAAATTACTCAGATTGCGAGGTTAAAGAATCAATAGCCGTACTCACTGGTGGCCGCCATAGGATTATGGAGGGAATCAATTTATACGCCAAAAATAGTACAAAACCATTATTGATTAGTGGTGTAAATGGAATTAGCGCATATAATCATATCAAAGATATCTTTATATTACGGAACCTTGACCTCTCACAACTTAGAGTGGGATACAATGCACAAAATACAAGAGAAAATGCGGTAGAAATCAAAGCATTTATGGAAATAAATGGAATCAATCATGTCACGGTTGTAACATCCTATTACCACTTGCCCAGAGTCTATTTTGAGCTTAAAAGAGTAGGCATAAATAAGCTTAATTTTTGTATACCGAAAGATGGAAAAAACTCTGGCCTTATGACACTATTTTTAGAATATATTAAATTACTACTATCTAATGCAGATATAATCACGCAGGACTGGATAGATGGCTATAATAGAGCATTATCTCACTTTTTAGGTACATTCCATAACAAATGAAAGAAAAATTTTATATTTCCACACCAATATATTACGTTAATGACAAGCCACATATAGGGCATGCATACACTTCCATTGCATCTGATGTCATCGCAAGATCTAAGGCTCTCTCTGGTTGTGATGTCCATTTCCTAACAGGAACTGACGAACATGGCCAAAAAATAGAAAAAGCAGCTACGGGCGCTAATATAAATGAATTTGTCTCACATCTAGCCTCAAAATTCGTCTCTTTATGTAAACTAGCCAATGTATCAAATACAGATTTTGTCAGAACAACTAGCGAAACACATAGGCTATTTGTGCAATCTATGTGGAAAAAAATATCTGATACTGGTTACATATATCTATCTAAATATAGTGGGTGGTATTCAATTAGAGATGAGGCTTTTTACCAAGAAAATGAATTAGTGAATGGCAAGGCGCCATCCGGAGCGGATGTGGAATGGATAGAGGAGGAAAGTTATTTCTTTAGATTATCCGCCTTTCAAGATAAATTGCTGGAATTTTATGAACAAAATCCAACATTTATACTACCTGCCGCAAGGCGCGCTGAAACTATCTCTTTTGTCAAATCGGGATTAAAAGATCTTTCAATTTCACGCACTACATTCAAGTGGGGCATACCAGTGCCAGGTCATGAAACACATGTAATATATGTATGGTTTGATGCGTTATTCAATTATTTGTCATATCAGAATGGCTTTTGGCCCTGCGATCTACATATTGTTGGTAAAGATATATTAAGATTTCACACAGTTTTTTGGCCAGCATTCCTGATGGCTGGTGGCTTTGCATTGCCTAAAAGGGTCTTTGCACATGGCTGGTGGACCAATGATGGCGAGAAAATATCTAAATCTCTTGGTAATGTGATAGACCCAATAGAAGAAATAGAAAAATTTGGTCTTGATTATTTTAGGTATTACCTAATCAGGGCCATGCAATTTGGAAGGGACGGAGATTTTTCACAAAGTACTTTAATCTCTTTAGTGAATGCAGAGCTAGCAAATAATATTGGAAATTTAGTCCAGAGGGTTGTTGCATTTGTGCACAAAGTAAATAATGGGGTAATTCCAACACCTGGTACCATGACAGAAGAAGAAATACACTTATTGGATGATGCATATGGTACAGTAGCAAAAATGATTAATTCCATAGACAACCAAGAGCTGCATAGCGCAATTGAATACATTGTATCACTGGGCAAAGCAGCAAATGTTTATATAGATCAATCAGCCCCTTGGAAGCTTAAGGGTGTAGATATCCACAGGATGAATACTATACTATATGTCTTGCTTGAATTAATCAGGGTTATTGGGTTACTATTACAACCATTTATCCCAGATTCTGCAGCAAAAATTTTAGATACATTGCAAGTACAAAATAGAAATTTTGCGTCTATTGCCGAGAAACTAAAACCTGGCGCACAAATACTACAGCCAGAGCCAATTTTTAAAAGAATAGATGCTGTAGGCTAATCTTCCGTATTAATCTTTATAACAATCAATGGTTGTGATTTGGTCTTGGCAAGATGTTATTAATGTTTACACTTCTAGGTGTTGATCTTGCGTTTATGTGATTCTATGATCTAATGAGTCGTAATTTTTAGATGATTTGTACATCATGTTAGCTAGTAGACTGATATTAGTATTGCTTCTTTCATTATACTCTACTTTTTGTTACCCATTACTAAAAATAGACATCAATAAAGGGTCTATAAACCCCATACCAATTGCCTTAGTACCATTTGAGGCAGATTCATGGAAGAGTAAGGAAATAGCTTTTGACATGCTGGAAATTATTTCAAATAACCTTTCAGCCTCTGGCGCTTTTGATATACTTGATAAGGCTAGCCTCTTAGAACAACTGGGGGTTGATTCGACGCCAAATTTCACATTATGGAGAAAAACTAGAGTTGCTGGTGTAATTGCTGGCTCTGTTACAGAATTAGGGGATAGCAGATTTAATATCAAGTTTAAAATATGGAGCCCTTATGGAGAAAAGGTTATAGATGGCATGATATATGAAATAGACAGAAACATGTGGAGACGTGTCTCACATAAAATTTCAAATAAAATTTATGAAAAAATGACTGGTTCGAAAGGATATTTCAATACAAAGATTTTGTTTGTCTCAGAGCAAAGAGATGATGCTGGTCATATGACAAAAAAATTGGCAATTATGGATCAAGATGGGGAAAATTTTCAAACCATAACAGATGGTAAGAATATGGTTTTGTTTCCTCGCTTTAATTCATCAGCTGAAGCAGGCGGGGCACCACAAAAAATCATTTATATGTCATATAGGGGTAATACACAACAACCAGGAGTCTATGTTTTGGACCTTGTCTCAAAGTACCAATACCTTGTCAAAAACCTTGGCGGTGTCTCCTTTTCTCCGAGATTTACAACCAATGGGGATGGGGCCCTTATGTCTGTTTCTGATGGTAAATCCACTAACATATACTATCTAAATTTATTAAATGGCGAGACTTCAAAACTCACACACTGCATAGGGTGCATCAACACATCACCATCTTGCTCACCTGATAGTAAATGCTCTAAAATCGCATTTACGTCTGACGTATCTGGCTCTAGACAGATATATATAATGAATAATGACGGTTCTGGAATTACAAAGATCAGCTCTGGCGAAGGCGCATACTCAGCACCAGTTTGGTCACCAATAGATGATTACATTGCATTCGTGAAGGTGCTGCAAGGTAGTTTTTATATAGGTGTTATGAAGTCCGATGGTACTGGCGAGAAGCTTATAACATCTAGCTGGCTAGATGAAAGCCCGTCTTGGGCACCAAACGGCAAGACTATAATATTTCGTAGACAGAGGCCTGATGGCACAAGCAAGCTGTACATGGTTGATATAAATGGTTACAATGAAAGAGTAATCAAAACACCTTTTGGCGCCTCTGGGCCATCATGGTCTGCTAATATGGATTAAACTACTATGGTACTTTGGTTAATGTTATGCAAGTATCTGCTGTCACCTTAGCAAATCTGCGTATAATGCTTGCATTTGCGGCGCGTTGCTCAGATACGCCGATTATTTCTTGAATTATATCGTCTGGCCCCATATTCTCTAACCTCTTATTAAACCTATTATTATCCAACTCTAATACACTAGTCAAATCTCTATAGGCCGCCACTAGCTCCATCATACCCCTCTCATACCGCCAATCATGCTCCCTAACCATAGACCCCAATAAACACACAACTTGCTGGCCTGTTAACTTCTCAGATACACCAGTACTCATAACTAGTTCCGCGAATTGCAAAAACACCTCCCTTCGCCCCTCACTCAGCTTTATAAAATCTCCGAATATAATATCTGCTTCTGTACATATATTATGCCCATAATCATCCTGTACCATCACAGTACTTGGTTTTTGCAATATAACGAGTTCCACTAAGTGTCGTACATCGTCACCAAGTGCTGCAACATCAATAGCAGCCCTGTACCCACAACCAAATTTACTTAATGTATTAACATCAGCATTTTTACACACTTCTATAATTGCCTTACGCTGTGTATATGTGAATTCCTTATACGGAATAACATAAAATAAATTGTTCTGCATGATTTCCATATTACTCATCAAATTTGCAATTTTTTTTGGTTGCGCCTCTAAAAGGAAGTCTATAAGATCATCCACCTCTTTCATACTTAATGCCGCAATATCACACCATTTTGCAATTTCATTAATATTATCTGCAATTCCGTTAAATTCGCCTGGTTCGGCACTCAACGCCCGCCCTATAATTGCTTGCTTAGAGTGCATGCTTATATCACTTAATGCAGGATGAGTTAGCCTCCTAAGATTCGCCGCTAGCATACCAGATCTTGTTTTATCTAAATTCCCAAAGCATTGCATAATATATTGCCGCAGTGCACCAGTCTCTTTGCTTAGCAATATACATTCATCTACGCGTGGCACCCTTGCTGAATCCTGCACAAATCCAGTATAATCCGCAATAGCTAACGCCGCATTACTTGCAGTTAAGCTTTCTTCTGAATCCTCATCAGCACCAGATGTACATCCAGTAATCATATCACCTGGATTTCGTCTCCTTACTGACCTCCTAATTGAAGTTTGAAGTACAGCAATATGTGATTTTACATGCTCTACATCTATAGCTCTCAGCAGCGCCTCCTCCATTCTACGCCTATCATCCTCACCCCTCACACTAGGCTGTATACATTCTAAAGCTTGAATCATCTTTAAGCACTCATTCTTTGTAAATTTATGATTTATTGCTCTATCCTGAATAAATTGTGTCAGCACATTTAATTTACGCTCGTTGCTTTTTAAAGCAAATTCCAACAACTCTGATGGCACTATATTATGAAGCCGCATGTTAGCTTCAACAAACATACTGAGCTTGCGCTTAAGCTCATCCCCAAACTCTCGCATTCTGATATCTAGAATGCTTTCCCTTACGCTGGCCACATATATAGCACTCTTTCTATCACCCATCCTGTTTTTATCACTAAATTTATTTTTATCACTAAATTCTTTTACTTCCCTTTTTTCATTTAGTAATGCCTCAATAACAGCATTTATTGCCAGTAGTCTCAATTCATCTGCTAAGCCTTGAAATATCTCAAATTTCGAGAGTAAATTTAATTCACGCACTATTAACTCATTATCATCCGCATCCGAGATATGATTCTCTTGAAGCAACCCAGATATGTAACTTTGTTCTTTAGCCGTAATTTCTGTTAACAACCCATGCAACACAGTTGATTCAGCTGTAGGTGATAGTATATTTTTTCTCATATTTATTCACACCAAAATTATGATTTTAAACATGGCCTAGGGATTTGTGCTTATGTTATGACTTGCCTATTTGTGTACGCTTGCTAATCTATATACAAACTCAGTAGGCGAACAAATGGCAAAGCTTACACGCACTGCATGTTTTGCCAAATGAAACATACAATCATCATATGCAGGGCTCTCAATGTATTCACATATAGCAAAAGCTACATAAGATAGCTTCAACAGCACTTACTAATTGATTAGCTTTTACACAGCCCTAGCTATATATTAATAAAATTCAAAACTAAGTGTCTTTGCATATGAAAGAACACTACAGCCCACCGTCAACTCTGATTTCACTACCCCAAACCACATATACGAGGATACTACACGCTGTATTATATAGTAATACCGATAACATTATTTTTGGTTGAGTGATTTTTCATATACTACCTATATACCATCTATAACTTCTAAAATACCTACATACGCATTATTGATTTCTTCCACTGTAATACAATACGGCGGTAATAGATAAACTGTATTGCCAAGCGGTCTAAGCAGCATCCCCTTGGATAGAAACCTTCTCCTCAATTCAGTATTCAAGTTATGATGCATCAAACATACTTCAAATGCAGATACAGTACCACATACCCTAAAATTCGATATCCTATTACTACGCTTTAAAATTTCCAATCCATTAAGATGTGCAGAGTGAATGCCTTGTAAATTACAATATTTAAGCATTTCAATAGATTTTATTGCAGCTGCGCATGCAATAGGGTTTGCTGTATAGGAGTGCCCATGGGCAAATGCTGTGGAAAAATCATTCCCTAAAAATGCACTATAAACTTTATCTGTAGTAATAGTTAGTGCAAGCGGTAAAAACCCACCAGTAATACCCTTAGATAAACATAAAAAATCTGGTTTGATTGTAATTTGATCAAGCGCTAAGAAAGTGCCCGTCCGACAGAAACCAGTCATTACTTCATCAAATATAATCAATATTCCTCGCTCTCTAATGAGGCTTAAAGCTCTATCTAAAAAAGATGCTCTGCACATCCTCATACCGCCTGCACCCTGAATCAATGGCTCTAATATGAATGCTGATATCTTGCCTGCATACCTATCCAATGCTTGTTCTAACTCTATTAATGCCTTTTCCTCTTTTTCTACAACTTCATCATCGTTTATCCATGTATCTGGGAATTTAATCTTAATGCTCTTAAACTTTAATTTCTCAAAATGGTCATGGAACCCTGAATGGCTCACACTCATAGCACCAAGCGTATCACCATGATAAGCACCCTCAAAACTTAAAAATAGTGTTTTATCAGTATGGCCCTGATTATACCAAAACTGATAAGCCATCTTTAACGCAATCTCAACACTAGTGGAGCCATTATCTGAGAAAAAGAATTTTGTTAAATTTGTTGGTATCAAATTACTAAGCTCTTCACATAATTTTATTGCAGGATCATGAGTAAATCCTGCAAAAATAACGTGTTCTAACTTTAGTGCCTGATCATATATAGCTCGCGCAATTTCAGGATTAGCATGCCCATGTAAATTGACCCACCAGCTAGAAATAAGATCAATATACTTATTACCATCTGAATCAAAAAGGTATACCCCATCACCACTAATAATTTTTAATTCTGGTGCAGCTCCCATCTGCTGAGTAAATGGATGCCATATCAAATCCTTATTCATTATATATTAAAAAATTTCAAAATGCTTTGTAATTCGCAATCAGTAACGGCACTCAATATTGGTATTTCCGCTAATATTCTCACATTTCCATAATATCTAATACTCTCTGTATTATGCGGATTTGCATTACCATTTAGTACTACACCTAGGATTTCTATTCCTCTTGTTCTTAATGCTTCTATTGAAAGTAATGTATGATTTATAGTACCGATTTCTGTTCTGCTTACTAAAATCACTGGTATACCAAGATGCTTTATTAAATCAATCACTAACCGCTCTTTGTTTAGTGGCACCATTAAACCGCCTACCCCCTCTATTATCAACCTTTCTTCATTCGGTAAATGAATTGTACTTATATCTATCTCATCATTTTGCATGGCGGCTGCAATATGTGGGGAAATAGGTGCGCTATACTGGTAGACTTCTGGATAGGTACGAACCTTAAAGATGCTCTTAATATATTTAGAATCAGAGTCCTCACCAGTTTGTATTGGCTTAAAGTATGCACAATTAAACCTCATACATAAAAGCCCTGCGATAAATGTCTTACCAACTCCAGTATCAGTACCAGTGATAAATATCTTCATGATATAGAACAGATAGCTTATCCTTTTCTTATTATTGCAAACAGCACATTATAACTCACCAAAAATTCTTTCTGCATATTTTTTGCTACTTGTAATATGTTTCCTAAATATCCTGCTTTATAACCAATGCCAAGATTCCTAACATATTGCAAAAAGCAATAGAAATTTTTAAATAATAGATGTACTTCCTTTTCCTCAAATACAACCTTTTGCACGCCTAGTTCTTCTATATATAGACCAATATCCTCCTTGGTAGGATAAGACAAAAAACTTTTAATACCTAGTATGTTATGTAGTTGATGGAACGTCCCATCAACTAATGTTGTAAAGGCAAATACATTTGATTTTGATAACACATTTTTTATCAGCGCGTATATATCAGCTGACCACTGCATAGCAAAATTTGAGACAGCTAAGCAGCACCACGGCAAACTCACCTTATCCATATCTCCCAACAAAAACCCAAGCCTTACAGAACCTGAAAACCTCTTTCTAATTTCATCAAGCATCAACTCAGAGATATCATTTGCAATCACGCTGCTATTATGAAACCTCTCTAACATTAATTTGACTAAAACACCCGTACCACTACCTATATCAAGAATTGTTGCAGGGCGTAGGTCTGGTATATGGCGAAAAAGCAGATCACATAACAACTCAGCACAATCACTTTGCACTGAGCTAAATTCATTGTACGTAGATGCGGCCTTGCTGAAATTTCGAGTAACTAACTCTTTATTTAGATTTATAATCAACTACGAATCCCTCCTACCAAAAACAACTAGCATAGATACCAACTCAGAGGGCAATATACACTATAACTTTAGCTTTGATCAAGAAGTACAAACAACTAGGATTATCAATAAAAATTCAAAATGCTGCAGATCTAGACCATATCAAACTATTTCTAAAGCACAAACAGGGCCAATTTAGAATAAACAAATGTTATTAATTCATTCCAAACCGCCCCTTTATTTCACAGCTTGATTCAATATTTTTATGTATTATTTTGACCGTGGACGCGGCTCATCATGCTCACCTTCAGCAGAGCTACCATCACCACCCATCACAAGCGCATCAGCGTCTCCCAATGCTAGTATTATAATTTGATTGTTTTGCATGTTTATAAATTAAAAACGTATATTTATCGATTTTCAATCTATTCTTTAGTTAGCAATTGCATTTTTTACTTGATGGCGAATTTTCTGCACCAGAAGAGCCACAGCCCATCACAAGCGCATCAGCGTCTCCCAGTGCCAGTATCATAATTCTATTGCTTTGCATACTCATAATTACCAAATAACAAACAGATATAAGGAACTTATATATAAATATACATTTATGC
>NZ_JAJBJB010000147.1 GCF_021811845.1 Candidatus Cyrtobacter zanobii
CATAACAATATGCACAGCAATATATTACCATAGTTAATACAAAGGCTAGAAACAAAAGGGAGCGGCGCTTCAAGCGTGACATTTGCGGTTTTGTATACCAAATAATGCTAGGCCCAACTATCAAATAGAGTATAGTGAATGGGTTAATCCTAAAAACCCAATGCAGCTCCCATAGATGCCGAATTGTAGGCGTGATGAAATTTGATAGCATATTGATAATATCGCAAAAGCTCAGCACTCATTACAGCACTCGCACTAGTTTAGCAATATGATTTGTAGCCTAAATATGTAATTTGCATTGAAAAGCTCACTTATGTGCAGAATTTGCTTTGGATAAGCAATGTCCTAAGATTTCTTTTTCTATTCGCTCTATTTCAAACCCCTCTTCTTCCCTGGATTCTTCAACTAAGTTACTATTTATAATAATCATACACGGAATATCCCCAACGCCAAATTCTGATGCCAATTTCCTCTTTGGGTCTATAAATAGTGGTAAATTATTTATTTTCTTTTCCTTATATAAGGCTATTAATTCTTGCGGATCTTTAAAATCAATACTAATTGGAAGTATTTCCATGTTTGTTATATCATCGTAGACAAATCTCTTTTTCATAGAGGAAAGCTTTGCCAAAAAATCAATGCAATCTAGTCTCCAACTTGCCCAAAAATATACTACAAGTACCTTGCCCTGAAAATCTTTAAGCTGATATTCGTTATTGGATTCATCGTATAGTGTTAAATTTGGCAGCTTTAGATCGTTAAAACTGAGAGTCTGCTGCTCACTAAATGCAGAAAACGGTATAAACCCCCACAATAAACAGATTATGAACTGCTTTATATCCACTTTCTCTTCTTGAAGAATGCATAAGGCAGAACGGCTGATATCACCATCACAAGAATAGAGATAGGGTAGCCAAATGCTGAATGCAATTCAGGCATATTCACAAAATTCATGCCATATACGCTGGCTATGAGTGTAGGAGGCATAAATACTACGGACGCAACAGTAAAGATTTTTATTATCATATTCTGTTCAACAGAGATCATACCAAGTGTTGCATCTAGAAGGAATGAATTCCTCTGCGAAAGGAAGCTTGCATACTCATTTAATGAATTTACCTCTCGTGTTATATGTCGTATTCTTATCTTATTCTCTTTTGAATGACCAAGCTCACTTTCAATCTGATTAAAGTACAGCAGCATTCTGTTTATACTCATTAAGCTCTCTCTATTTTTTGATATTGTATTACCAGTTTGTCCTGTTCTTCTGATAACGGAATTGTAGTCAGAGGAAATATTTGTGTTTCCAGTACTGCCCTTCTTGAATACAGAATCTAACAATCCATCTAAATCGTTACCAACCATTTCTAATATTTCAGCAGTTTTGTTCACTATGACATCTAGCATGTGTATAATTGCAATCTCGGGTGAGCTACATATTACAGGAGCCCGCATCACTCTTGATGAAAACGCTGCAAACGTTGGTGTTTGAGTATATCTCAAAGTGATAACAAATTTGTTAGTTAAAATGAAGGTTGTAGCTATACCTTTAAAATTGTCGCCGATTGTATTTTGTAGATCTGTGATTGTCATATAATGACACTCATCCTCCTTATAGAATGGGCTCATAACTTCTATCTTGTTTACCTCAGCTCTGCTTGGTATATTAACATTTAATTTTTTTTCTAGTTTCTGCTCCTCCTCTAATGATGGATTTTCTACATCAATCCACGTAGTACCAGCAGGTGGGGTACTTGAAGTACTTATATCAAACTTCTTAACTATATTCCCCTCATATACATATGCAGTAATCATGAAAAAACCTAAAAATTTTATATAAACTTGCAGCGAGTCATACACCCTGGTATTAGGTCTAGCATCGGCTAAAATACTATATAATAAAATTCGATAAATAAACCCCTAAAAACACTGTGAGGGCATTGCCCAGCAACTATAGATTAAAATTTAAATTTAGCAAACGCTTATTAAAAAACAGGATCAAAGAGGCGATAAGCATCTTGAGTGATTTGCTATATCTTTTTGTTTTTCGATTAAATCTAG
>NZ_JAJBJB010000299.1 GCF_021811845.1 Candidatus Cyrtobacter zanobii
GTTCAAGAGGCTCCATCAAATGAACCAGAAGCACCTCTGAACGAAGCAGCTGACGCTCCACACCAAGAAGAAGTTCCTGAATCTGCTGACGGACAAGTATCTAATCAGAAAGATGAAAAAGATTCTGACCAAAGACAAGAAGAGACAAATGAGGAAGCAAAAGATCCTGACCTTGAGAATCATGGAGAAGGAGACGGAGAACCAAAGCCTGACGTAGAGCAAGATAGCTATCCTGCTGATATTCAGCCGACTACAGAAGAACCTGAAGAAGCTAAGCAGCAGTTCGATAAGTACGAAGCTGCGGCAAAAGATCCAAGATGAATCTGGATGATTGATCAAATTGAACAATACTTGGACAACTTTTCATCACAAGAGCTCTGGAAGCCTATGTATAATGTTGCACTTGTTGATTTCCTGGACGATTCAGAGGTTATTAAGCTATGGGTTTGGATTGATATGAAGGATAAATGATTAATGC
>NZ_JAJBJB010000148.1 GCF_021811845.1 Candidatus Cyrtobacter zanobii
CCCCATTTTAAATCGATATTATTGAAACAGCTGTTAAAAATGGATATGGATTAGGGAATCTAAATAAAAATAGATGTCCATTTTAAATTTAAATACCCAATATAAAAGTAAAAAGAAACTACTTCTTTTAAATTTTGATCCAATATTCTTATCAATACTACATTTAATGAATAGATGGCCAGTTTTCTGCGTCCTCTTCTTCTAAATTAAACTTTTCTTTGTGAGATTTCTTTTCTTCTTCATCTTCATGAGTTGGTTCTGCTGGTCTATCTTCTCTACCAATATTGATAATTCTATTAAAATCTTCATCAAGCTTATGCTCTCCCTTGTTGAACCATTGCTTGCGTTTGCTTTCGATTTCTCCAACCTTTTTCTCTAAGTCCTCAATCTTATCTGGTGGATTGACTCCAATATGTGAGAAGCTTTGGATTATTTCGAATTTAAATGTGAGCAAATTCGAATCCTCTCCTTTATTTGCATCAGCAGTCTTTTCTTGCTTGTGAGCCTTCTTTTTGTTATTCTTCTTTTTCCTTCCAGCAAGCTTTCCATCACCAATAACGAGGATATCCTCCTCTTCTCTTTCCTTTTTATTTTTAATGAATGCAATTTTTCCATCCTCCTCTTGCTTCTTAATCTCTTCTGCTAGTTTATTAGATTCCTCTTTGCGATTCTGATCTTTTTGGATTTTCATAGTCTTTTGTTCCTTTTCCTTAATCAGCTTCTTGCAATATCTAATAAGGAAGTCACATGTGGAGATCTCCTCTTCATAAGGATTGGTCATGCCTTCACGCTCAGCTCTTCTCTCTTCCTCAATTTTCTTCCTTTCCTCTTCTTTTTTGATTAATTCATTCTTGTGCTTATAAAGGTGATCAATGTGGTTGATCTCAGCTTTTTGGCATTCAAACTCGTACTTTCTTTTGTAGTATAACTCTCTTGCTTCGTCCTTTCTTGCATTGACTGCATTGATTTCGTTCTTGATAGCTTGGATCTTTTCTTCAAGATCAACGAGGTCTGCCTTCTTTTCCTCAGAGATCTCTTTTCTCTTTTTGTTCTCTTCTGCCTTGGTGTCAAGAATAGCATTCAATCTGTTGATTTCATTTTTGTACACCTTAACCTCTTTGTCCAGATCTTTTATTGATTCCTTCAAATTGTCTTTAAGGGGATATAGATCCTGAAGTATTGCCATATGTTTCTTAGACTTTTCAAGGAAGCTAATCTCCTTTAGCATTTCCTTTTCTCTTTTAGCACCAACCGATTCAGTTTGCATAGTGTTATTAACTTCTGCTATTTTTTGTGAGACTTCTTCTACGCTCTTGCATTTTGAGTCTACAAACTTGCTTGATCCTTTAATCTTTGTGATAGTATCATCTAAACGGTCACGTAATGATTTAAGTTGAGCATCAAGTTCTTTCTTTTTAGAAAAATTAGTATTTCGCTCTTCAACAAGTTGTTTAAATGTCTTTCCGTCGTCTTTATGTCCGCCTTCCTCTGCCTCTCTAGCTTTGTTCTCCTCGACACCTCGCTTGTAGATCTGTTCTTTCTCTGCGTTGATGGCCTTGATCTTGTCGAAGAGCGCCCTGACTTCGTCGTCGAGGTGCTGCAGGTTCTTCGTGTATTCGTCTTTGAGCGGCTCTCTGAGACGTGCGTCCTTCGGGACCTGCGCAGGCAGCTCGCTGTCGAGCGTGACTTCGACGTGCTCAATGACTGGCCACGGACCGTAGTGGAACTTGTAGAAGTACGAGTCTTTTGGGGCGTCTCTCGGCGCAGTGCCTCGTCGGTAGTTGCCGGCATCTTTGCCTTGTCTGTGGTGCTGCTTGGATTCTTCTTGGTCGCGCTGGCCTTCGAACTTTTTGCCTCCTCTACCGAAGCCGCCTCTGCCACCTCTGCCGCCTCTTTCGCCTCTGCCTCTGGCTGTGTCAGGCCTGTTGCCTCGTCTGCTGCCTCTTGGTCTTGAGTCATTGTTCTCTCTTTTATCTACTTTATCGCTCATTTTTAGATATATGCAAATCTTGAGAAAAATAAATTCTTAAAATTTTTATCTATCAACACTCTTATTTAT
>NZ_JAJBJB010000007.1 GCF_021811845.1 Candidatus Cyrtobacter zanobii
GTATAAAATAATCTTAAAACATTACTATTGCTCCTATATACGTCATATACCTTAAATAATTTAGCTATAGTCGCAGGAGATTTTAGCAAGTTTAGAAATTTTTTTGAATTAATGAAAATCTTCGATTCATCATTTGCTAATGTATGAATTAATCTTGTTATGATAAATTCATATTTGTCTAATAGCGGAAGAATCTTCTCTGTATATAATAGATTAAATCGTTTATTCTCTTGCAGCCTCTTTAAAAACAGCGCTAGGCAGTTATTATTATTGCCTAATTCCCCTATTGCCTTTAACAGCCCTTCATCCATTAAAATCTCTATCGCATCTATAATTATAGGGATTGCTTCTTGAAGAAAATTTTGAAAATTCTCTATAGAATTCAAACCTTGATGCGAGTGCGCAATATGAAACAAAAGTTCTGCAATATTCGACCTATTTTGCCTCATAATACTAGAAATATCAATTTGAGATAAAATAGATATCAATACTCTTTGATTCTCCATTACAGATAATGGAGAATTTGTAGCATGTATCAATATATCAATTATAATTGGCGTAATATGCTGTATATTAGTAGAATTACTAGAAGATAAAAAATCTATTAATAATGCTTGATTTTTCTTTAATGTTACACATAACTTACCAAGCGCCTCTGTTATTTTTACAGCACTACTATCTTGTTGCATAAATAAAAGTGTGGCTATATCAGCAAGGCTTGCAATAGTATCATTTTCTAAGAATTTTAATTTAAATAACTGCTCTGGGCTCCGAAAAAGATATAAAAACCCTTTAAATGCATTCAAAAAAACAGAAACAGTAATGTTAGAGAGGCATATCTTTAAGATATCAATCATACTAAATATTATATCTCTAATACAATGCTTAACTTGCATATGCGCCTCTGTATCTCCAAGGTTTCTAAAACAGATATTCAAAACGAATGCTGTCAGTTCTTTAATACGCTTTTCCTCTAAAACGATAAGATATGCTACAGATATATTGGAAAAAATGTCTAAAGTTTTTAGAAAAGCGCGCATCAAATCAATATTTGCTGTTGCAAACTGGCGTGAGAGTTGCAATAGCGCCTCAAACTGCCTATCAAGCGGGATGCTCTTTTTTAATAAAGACATAATATGCAGCCTAGTTACTTTTATTAAAATTGATAATATGCACTCGCAAGCTTGAACAAATTCTTCACTTGATATTTTAATTTTTTCTAAAAATTTCTTAAAAAAAGGGACGCTCGTACTAATGTATTTTATGAAACGCATAATGTCGGCCTTGCCTTTATCGAAAAAAGATAAGCTAATTCTTAAAATTGTAATATCCCTTATAATGTTTAATAAAACTACATAATTCTTCTCTGATATTAATTTTTCAATATTACTTAAAACCCCCGATAAGAATAAAGATGTATATTCTTGAAGGCTTATTATAAATTCTTTAGAAAGGTTAGCGCATTTCAAAATTTCCGCAATGAAGTTCGTTAGCAATTGAGACTGGATAATATGACTCTTAGTAATATTAGATAGTAGTTTTATTGAGTCTTTTCTAAACTTACTTAGTTTCTCAAAAATAGATAAGTTACTGCTAATAGTTTTAATACATTCAACAAAATATACTGAGATATCAAGAGAGTGTAACTCAGTATAAATCTTATTAAGGAGTTTATAAAAATAATCTTGAAAAATATTGATAGCCCAGCCAGAATTTGCTCTACTATTATCAACTGGTATAAACTCGAATATTTTAGCAGTATTCCAATTTATCTCTGGCAAAGATAAATTGCGACGCGCGCTAGATATAATTTGCTCAACATTCTCGTATTTTGTAGCAGAATTGGCGATCGTTAATTCATCTACAAAAATTTGACCAATACAAGCTACTACATATGGCTCTAATTCTTTAACGAATTCGTGATTTTCCTCTAATACTTTCAAAACAGATTCATCTTTTAAGAAATCTAAATTAGCGAACTTACCAATAAGCGCATAAATCTCTTGCCGCAAATTATCATGTAAGTTCTCACTTGTATCTATATTGCTCAAGTAAGCTTCGATTCTACCAAAACATTCAGTTAACCATACGGCATTTTCCGTACTTATAACTGTATTCTTTTTTACACGCTGCTTTGTGATACCACGCCTCGTAGATACAAATTTAGCCCAGCCCCTGCGGTTGTGTACATCTAATTCTATTCCGTGTTCAATTTCTATATTTGTAGTAAGCTCTGCGGGCATTTTAAACTAACTAGCACTAAGACTAATTACTATAATGACCTATTTGCGAAGCTCGCTCAATATAAAGTTGAGTGAACTTCTACTATGCGGGATATTAATATTAAAAAATGTGAATACCTTTTTTAAGAATGCGCCTAGTACTTCAAACCATTCTAAAAAATCTTCATATGTAGATGGAGCTTTTTGGGGCAGTGGTATTAACACATGACTATACTTGCTACCAACCTCCTTTGTAACTGCCCTTCCAGACCGCGGAGATATGTATGCAAGATTATCCACTGCACCAGTCACAGCGCAACGCTCTAAATCTAAACCAAACCCTGCACTAGATAATAATTGCTTCTCAAATTCTACGTATGTAGTCAAGGCATCATCCACACCTATGCAAGACATAGAGCTAATTAACCTCTTAAGCCCTGTATAAATGCATGGGTGTGGCTCATGCTCTTGCAATATTAATGAAACCATGTCAACGGCCGATGCCACAAGTGCTGTTTTGAGCGGATTGCAATATAAATGATGAGTAGCATCAAAAGATACGTCAAATTTATATGTGCCAAGCTGCTGCTGTAACCTGGCTTTCCATTTTGCACGTACAAAATTTCCAATATGAGCACCAAAAGCTTTTCTTCTGATAAGCCCAGCGATAATACCATGTTTTGCAAGCAAGCACCTTACAAACAAAAATGACTCTTGAAATTCTCTAAAAGAGATTATTATGCCATCATCTTCTATCAGCATACAGATTGAACCCTCTTAATACATCCAGGCGTGAATATAACGCTTTGGGATTTACCATTTTTAAAACCACTAAGCCCCCAACAATCAGTAATAGCCGTCATAGCAAGAACGGATGGCTTCTTGACAATTTCATCCATGCCCAGCAATTTACCCTGTAACCTACATTGAAAATTTTTGTTACCGCTCATACAAGAAATAGCGGCGGCAGCTAAAACTCCCTCTGGCGCGCCACCAGTACCTATATAAAGATCAATCTCACCTAAAGCAGCCCTTATCGCACCAACCAAATCACCATTTTCTATCAACATCACGCGCACGTTTAACGCCCTCAGCTCATCTATAATACCTCTATGCCTCCCCCTATCTAACACCATGACCTTAAGCTCTGATGGCAAACAACCCTTGATGGCTGCCAAGCGCTTTATATTCTCTGTACAACTATTTTTTTCTATAGATAGGGCGCCAGATGGCAGGCTTGAGCTGTACACTATCTTCTCCATATACACATCTGGAGATTCTAGCAATCCGCCCTTTTCAGAAATAGCAATTACAGAAACCGCACCGTCCATAAACTTGGCACAGGCCGTCGTGCACTCCAGCGGATCCACAGCAATATCAACATCAATATCACCACAGCCAAGCACTTCGCCCCTATATAGCATTGGTGCATCATCTCTCTCGCCTTCACCTATAACTATACGTGCCCTGACGCGCTGCTGTAGGTTTAGCACGGAGCGAATTGCATCAACGGCAGCTCTATCTGCGGCCTTTTCATCTCCTAGACCAGCAGATTCATAAGCGGCGCGTGCCCCATGCATCGTGCAGCGCAGCGCTATACTTTCAAAAACATCAGTCATAGCGTTGGAAAAATTTCTTGCAGTTCATCCCATTCCCTAGCTGAAAGCCCGCTTTCTTCTTTTGAAACGCTAGCGCCAGCAAGCCTATTACGCACCACGTTTATTGCATCTCTAGATAAGGTAAATGAGCAACTGAGGTAATTCATAAATGCATCATACGTATACGGTACCCATAGCTTTAGTATCTCCAACATCTTTTCCGCATATACTCTAATTTCATATTGGGCGTGGCTATGCGATCTGAGTCTTAGAAAATGCATTAGGTTATGCAAATCAATCTTCCAATACCACTGCGTATAATAGTTTAACGTTAAGTTCATTCTTGCAAGCTCCCTTGCGACGCTATCCCTTGATTCATCCATTATCTTGCCAGTGCTTTCGTCTATATTAAGCATGTACGCATAATTCTCATAGCAGCGCTCAGCATCCTGCCTTAAAATATCTAGAACTTTTTTGGAGTCTGCCTGGTCTAAAACCTCACCCCTACCTTGCTTATTGGAGAGAGATTGGCAAGAAATTTGATCAGCTGCAGGAAGATAAAATTCCTTATCAAGGATTGAATACCTTGCAGAATACTCATTAATGTTAGCTGTTCTATGCCTAACCCACTGACGTGCCACAAATATAGGTAGTTTGATATGTAATTTAATCTCGCACATCTCAAAAGGAGTGGTATGAGAGTTTCGCATTAGATAGTTGATGAGGCCCCTATCTTGGCTAACCTTTTTAGTCCCTTTTCCGTATGAAACCCTAGCTGCCTGCACTATAGCACTGTCATCTCCCATATAGTCAATGACCCTTATAAAGCCATGGTCCAGAAGCTTAATTGGCTTATATAAAACCTCCTCAAGTGCTGCAACGGTTGGCCTTAATGTCTGACTCAGATTCTCTATCACTATCTTAATATAAAACACATTTCATCCTTGTTGATCAAGCCAAGCTGTAACTTGGCGAATTCCTCCAATATCTCAACGTCTAAACTTTCTGCCCTTAAACCACAAATAACATGTTCAAGATAGCTATTCCTTTCACTCAACTCTTGCAGCTCTACCACCTTACTTGCTATCATATCTCGAATTCTGAAAAACTCCATAGCCCCCCTCTCACCAAGTGCTATATGGTATAAAAAATAGGACAGAATCAACAACGCCAGCAGATAGTATAGCACATTATTTAAAGACACGCCTTCATAACAGAAACAGCCACGCGACGGCGCCATTCTAGATTAAAAAACTAAAATTTTCAATAAGTACTATACATGCGCCTCTATACCTATTTACATCAGGCTTGATAGATACATTGGTACGGTGTACTACAGTATTGAATATAGAACTTGTTGATGAGTTATGGTATGGATGTGTTACTTCATTATTTTGATATAGTGCTCCCAATATGCCTTAAAATACTATTTCTTCTCATTCCTCTTTTACTTTCGGTTGCGTATCTCACTTTAATGGAAAGGAAGGTGATAGGGTGGATGCAGCTTCGAACAGGGCCAAGTGTTGTTGGTTTTTGGGGTCTGCTGCAACCGATTGCAGATGCACTAAAGCTTTTATTAAAAGAACCTATTTTACCTGCCAAATCCAATAAAATTTTGTTCATATTAGCGCCGATTATAACGTTTACCTTAGCCATGGTGGGGTGGGCCGTTATTCCTATAGATAACTTTGTTATAGCGGATGTGAATGTTGGTGTTATGTACCTTTTAGCTGTCTCATCCTTGGGTATATATGGTATAGTGATAGCAGGTTGGGCAAGTAATTCTAGGTATGCATTTTTAGGCGCAATAAGATCTGCTGCACAAATGATATCATACGAACTTGCTATGAGCCTTTGTGTGATTGCTGTTGCACTCACATCTGGAACACTGAACCTCAAAGAGCTTGTAATTGCACAGCAAAGTTTGCCGTTATATATGGAGCTACTGCTATTACCGATGTTTGTAATATTTTTTATTTCGATACTGGCAGAAACGAACAGACACCCTTTTGATTTATCAGAAGCTGATGCAGAGATAGTTGCTGGATATAATGTTGAATATGCATCTATGCAGTTTGCCTTATTCTTCTTGGGGGAGTATGCAAATATGATTTTAACTAGTGCAATGGCCACATTACTATTCCTTGGAGGGTGGTTTCCACCATTCGGTATCGAATGTCTAAGTGTTATCCCGGGCATCGCATGGTTTTGCCTCAAAGTCTTTTTATGCTTATTCGTATTCATATGGATAAGAGCCGCGTTACCTCGATATAGATACGATCAACTCATGAGTCTTGGGTGGAAAATACTTTTGCCAGTAGCATTCTTTGGCGTCATTGTTATCTCATGCGTTAAGTTTATTGGTGTAAATCATTAGGAGGTATTCGGTTGCATGTCATGCATGAGAGCCACAGACAAGTAGTATAAAAGGGTGGTCGTCGGTGAAGCTTATCTATTTAGTAACCCATGGCGGTTCTGCAGCTAAATATTAATATAAATTATGCGATTATTGTAATATATAGGTCGCCAGATATTATGACATGACTCGCACCATTTGTTAGCAATATAGCATATAGAACAGCTGTCTCAGCATCGAATAGGTGGTTAAAATATTACAAATGAAAATCTTATATTTTGAATCCTTGACTTTTTTATAAAAGGGGATAAAACACTTTGCTCGTTTGGTTTTTGCTTGTATTCAATAGTGGCTCGTATCGCTGGCGTTAATGTGCCTACACATAAGAAGCTTTGGGTGGCGCTCACATATGTGTACGGGATAGGTAATTTTAAGTCCATGTCAATATGTAGAGATGCTGAGCTTGATCCAGAGAGAAGGGTCAGTACTTTGAGTGAAATTGAGGTTGGTAAGCTTAGGTCTGTCATAGGTGCTAAGCATGTAGTTGAAGGTGATTTGAGAAGGGTTGTCTCTTCTTCCATAGCGGCGTTAAAAGATAGTGGCTCTTATAGGGGGTCTAGGCATATTAAAGGGCTTCCAATGAATTCTAGGACTAGGACTAATGCTAGAACGAGGAGAGGTAAGAGGGTTGCGATAGCAGGTAAAAAAATTGCTCCAAAATGATAATTAGACTGTAAGTTTTTATTGCAATGAAATCTAAAAACAAAAAAGTAGTTGATAAAAAAAAGCGTTCCGTGATTTCGGGTGTTTTTCATATAATGTCGACTTTTAACAACTCAATAATCACGGTTACTGATTTAAATGGGGATGTAGTTGCTTGGTCTTCTTCTGGTCAGAGCAATTTTAAAGGTTCAAGAAAATCTACTCCATATGCGGCAAGGGTTGCAGCTGAGGATGCTGCTAAAAAGGCCGTTGCACTCGGAATGAAGACTGCTTCTGTTTTTTTAGGTGGTCCAGGCATCTCCAGGGAATCTGCGGTGCGGGCCATTGCAATGTATCTTGTAATAACATCTATACAGGATTGTACGGGTGTCCCTTATAATGGATGTAGACCGCCTAATAGGCGTCGCGTGTGATTAATATGTAAATTTAATTTATACTTGTTATGCTGGAAATTAATGAGGGTTCTATTGACTCTATAGTGCCATCTGTAGCTATGAGGTCCACGTCCTATTATCTCGATAAGATGGATGGTAATTCTGCGGTATTTAAGTTAGAGCCGCTGCCTTCTGGCCTTGGGCATACGATAGGTAACGCGATGAGAAGGGTGATGTTCTCTTCCTTAAAGGGACATGCAGTGACAGCGATAAAATTTGCTAGTCTTGCACATGAGTTTTCCTCTATACAAGGCATCAAGGAGGATGTTACATCCATAATACTGAATTTAAAGCAGGTGGTTATATCCTCGGCGCATGAGGAAAAGAAATTAAAGTTGGAATACTCAAACAATACAAATGAGGTAGTTAGAGTAACTGCAGGAATGATCGATTGTCCAGCTGGCGTTGATATAATTAACAAAAATTTAACTATATGCCATGTTGGACCAAAGGCTGTACTAGATCTAGATATGTTAGTATCATCTGGGCTAGGGTATGTCACGGCAAACTCTAATGCACGATTTGCCAGTACACTTGGTGTAGGCGCTATACCGCTTGATGCTGTGTTTTGCCCTGTAAAAAGAGTTTCGTTTAATGTGGATAGGAGTAGAATTGGTGCAGATACCGAATTTGATAAACTCACGCTCATTGTAGAGACTAATGGGTCTGTGCAGCATGATAGGGTTTTAGATACCACAGCCTCTGTGCTGCGTGATCATTTATCAGTCTTTTTATTGAATTTGCCTTCAGCAACACCAGAGCTATCTAAAGATAAGGCTGAAACAGATGCGCCGCATATAGATGTTGCGCTGCTTTCTAAGTTATGCACTAAGATGGATGATCTCGAACTTTCGGTCAGATCAAATAATTGTCTAAAAAATGCCAATATCACTTATGTTGCTGATATAGTCGTTAAAGATGAAGCGAAACTTCTTCAAACTCCTAATTTTGGGAGAAAATCCTTAAATGAGATAAAAGAGGTGCTATCATCTATGGGTTTATCTTTGGGGATGTCACTGCCTTGTGATTGGCCTATGGAAGACATCGAAGGTATGATTAAAAAGTATATTAATAAATAGTTATTATGAGGCATAAAATAAGAGGTAGAAAATTCTCTAGGAATACTGCGCATAGGCTCTCCATGCTTATGAATCTTGCAAAGTCGCTTATTGTGCATGGAAATATAGAGACAACTCTGTATAAAGCAAAGGATTTGAGGCCAGTTGTAGAAAAGATGATTACACTTGCTAGAAACGATACGCTCGCTGCAAGGAGGAGGGCCATTTCATTTTTTAGAGGTGACCTTGAGATCGTAAAAACGCTGTTTTCCAAAGTTGCACCAATCTTTACAAGTAGGCCTGGCGGGTATACTAGCATCGTTAGAACTGGATATAGACAGGGCGATTCTGCACCTATGGCGATCATTAGATTTGTGCAATAGAAGCCCCACCAACCTCTTAGAATGCATATTATCTATTCTGAGTGTGGAGAAATTTTGCGGGTATTTACTTTGTTTACGGTAACTACGGTTGTTTGCGGTCATTTAGCTGATTATCTTGAGAGCTGAGCGTGTTGCTTTGACTGGAAGTTTTTGCGGGCATTAACAACAAATTGCAATATGCTCTGCGACACACTCAAGCATACGATATACATAAAATATTATCAATCCCCAATATTTGATTCATTATTATATTATATAAAATAATTAGACAGAAAAAAATAACTGGTTTATCCTCCGTGTTTTGTATGAGAGATTAGCTTTGTTGTATGAATTCTAATTTAACGCCCGCACAGGTTGTCTTAGAACTGAACAGGTTTATAATAGGGCAGCCTGAGGCCAAAAGGGCCGTGGCCATAGCATTGAGGAACAGGTGGAGAAGAAAGATGGTCTCTGCGCAATTAATGGAGGAAATAATACCTAGAAACATATTAATGATAGGTCCAACAGGCGTTGGTAAAACTGAAATTTCTAGAAGGCTTGCAAAGTTGGTGAGTGCGCCTTTCATCAAGGTTGAGGCAACTAAATTTACAGAAGTAGGATATGTTGGTAGGGATGTTGAATCAATAATCAGGGACTTGCTTGATATAGCAATTAAGTTGGTAAGGGATGTGATGAGGCAGGCTACAGAAAATGAAGCCAGGCATAAGGCGCTTGAAAGAATACTAACAATCCTAGCTGGGGAGAACGCAAGTGCAGAAACAAGGCGTTCCTATATGGATAAAGTGCTGAACGGGGAGATGGATGGTAAAATAATAGAAATTAGTGTAGCTGAAAACCTCCAAAGTACCCCAGGTCAGTTCTTTGATGTGCCTGGTAGTCAAGTTGGTCTATTAAATGTTGGTGATATAATAGGCAAGGTGCTGGGGGCAAAGAAGAATAAGGCTATAAAGGTTACACTAAAAGAAGCGCTCAAGATCCTAATGCGCGAAGAAGCTGATAAAATGGTGGACGAAGAAAAGGTTATCATGGAAGCCATCAAGGTTACTGAGGAGGACGGTATAGTATTTTTAGATGAAATAGATAAGATCGCAAGTAAGAGTAGTGAAGGTAGATCAAGAGAGGTAAGTAGGGAAGGTGTCCAAAGAGATTTATTACCAATCGTAGAAGGGACCGTTGTTAATACAAAGTATGGGCAAGTTAGAACTAACCACATATTATTCATCGCTTCAGGTGCGTTCCATATTACGGACCCATCTGACATGCTGCCAGAGCTGCAAGGTAGGTTCCCTGTCAAGGTACTGCTATCACCATTATCTGAAGATGATTTCGTAAATATCCTTAAAGATACAGAAAATAGTATAATTAAGCAGTATAAGGCGCTCATAGGTGTAGAAGGTGTAGATCTGGATTTTACAAGCTGTGGCATAAGGAGGATTGCACAGCTCTCTAAGATTGCAAATGATGAGCTTGAAAATATAGGCGCAAGGAGATTATACGCTATTATGGAAAAGCTGCTAGATACAGTAAGTTTTGAAGCACCTTCTATGAATGGCACTAAAGTTACTATAGATAAGCAATATGTTGATAAGTATGCAAAGGATAGCTTCCAGGACGAGAGAGATTTGTTAAGGTTTATAATCTGATGAATGATGCCATGATGCGGTTGTCCCGCATCATGTGGCATACTGCTGTTTAATTGTGCGGCCACTTATGCGGTGATTCTTTTGCAGAGCTTGCATTTTGTTTCTTATACTAATAAAAATCACTGACTGCTTATATTGTAAATTTGTCAATGTTCAAAACTTTTTTTAAGGGTATTTTTGGTAATACTTCACGTAGGTTTTTAAAAAATGCCAAGAAAGTGCTGCACAAAATCAATGATCTTGAAAATGAATTAGTAAAGTTATCAGATTCAGAATTAAAAGCAGAAACACCAAAATTAAAAGAGCAATTCTTGGCACATGGTGATTTAAGGCTTATATTGCCGCGCGCATTTGCCGTTGTACGAGAAGCTTCAAAGAGAGTATTGAATATGCGGCACTTTGATGTGCAAATCTTAGGTGGTATAGCCTTAAATGAAGGCAATATAGCTGAAATGAGAACTGGGGAAGGAAAGACTTTGGTGGCTACACTAGCCGCATACCTGAATGCCATACCAGGCAGTGGTGTGCATGTTGTCACTGTTAATGATTATTTGGCATCTAGGGATGCTAAATGGATGGGTAAAGTTTATGAATTTCTCGGGTTATCTGTTGGGTGTATCAATGGCGACCTTTCTGATACGGAAAAAAGAGCTGCGTATGCTGCTGATATTACGTACGGTACAAATAATGAATTTGGATTTGATTATTTAAGAGATAATCTTAAATATAATATAGGTTCGATGGTACAAAGGGAGCTTAACTATGCTATCATAGACGAAGTAGATAGTATATTAATTGATGAAGCACGAACACCTCTTATTATTTCTGGTGCGGCTGAAGATAAATCTCAACTGTGTAAAAGTGTTGTAACAATCATCAATAATCTTGACAGTGCAGATTATGACCTGGATGAAAGCTCAAGATCCATCACTTTAAACGAACAGGGAAGCGAAAAAGCAGAGCAGCTACTCAGGGCGCATGATTTGATGCACTCTGATTCTGCATTGTATGATAGAAATAACATCTCAGTTCTGCATGCGCTGAACCAAGCCTTAAAGGCTAAGTTCCTATTTAAAAAAGATGTTGATTATGTTGTAAAGCACGGAAAAATTATTTTAATAGATGAATTTACTGGTCGCTTGATGGATGGGCGCCGCTATTCAGATGGCCTGCATCAGGCAATAGAAGCCAAGGAGCATGTTGTCATACAGAGTGAAAACCAAACCATAGCATCTACTACTTTTCAAAATTATTTCAGGCACTACAAAAAACTTTCTGGTATGACTGGAACAGCAAAAACTGAAGCGGAGGAGTTTATGGATATATACTCTCTTGAAGTAATAGAGATACCAACATTCAAACCAATAGCAAGAAAGGATGAGGACGATCAGATATATAAAACAGTTAAAGAGAAATACGAAGCAGCGCTACAAGAAATAAAGGATGCGCACGCAAAGCAGCAACCAATACTTGTTGGCACATCTAGTGTTGAGAAATCAGAACATATATCCAAAATCTTAAAGAAGGAGAAAATCAAGCACAACATATTGAATGCATTACGTCACGAGCAGGAGGCGCTAATAATATCTCAGGCAGGTAGATTAGGTGCTGTTACCATAGCTACAAATATGGCTGGTAGGGGAACGGATATAATGCTTGGTGGTAATTTAGAAACAACTCTATTGCAATATTCAGAAGAAGAAAGAAAATTAGTAAAAAATTCTATCTCTAATGAGATAGAAGCGAATAAGAAGAAGGTTTTAGAGGTTGGTGGGCTGTTTATTATTTGTACAGAAAGAAACGAATCTAGGAGGATAGATAACCAGCTGCGTGGTAGGTCTGGTAGGCAAGGTGATGTTGGAAGAACAAAGTTTTTCTTATCACTTGAAGATGATTTAATGCGCATATTTGGTTCGGATAAAATCAGTGGGCTCTTAACTAAATTAGGTCTCAAGTATGGAGAGGCAATCACGCACCCTTGGATCACAAAATCCATAGAAAAGGCACAAAAAAAGATTGAAGCACGAAACTATGAAATAAGGAAGAATCTCCTTAAATTTGATGATGTGATGAATGAGCAGCGGAATATAATATATTCTCAACGTCGCTCTATCATGCAAGAGCAGGACACAATTTCTAGAATAAATGAGTTAATACATAATGTATGCAGTAGAAAATTATCTAATTTTGCCAGCATTAAAAAAAGTTATGTATTATGGGATATGGAAGGGTTAGAAAAAGCTATGACAGAGCTCTTTAGCGAAGAAATTAAGCTACAAGAATTACTTAATGGCAATCTTTCATATAATGAGCTAAAGGAACACATAATCAAGATTGCATATGATAAAATACATTGGAAGATTGAAACATATACTAGTGATACTATAAGCGAGGCAATCCGCAGGATATTCCTAATTAGTCTAGATGAATTATGGAGAGATCACCTTTATAATATAGATCAGCTTAAAAATGGTATAGGGCTCAGAGCATATGCACAAAAAGACCCTCTAATGGAGTATAAAATAGAGTCTTATGCTTTATTTCACAAAATGATAGATGATTTTGAGGATTTGGTGATGTATAGGTCCTTGAGGCTTAAAATTACACATTCATTTATAGATAGAATATCTGGTTCGCAAGAAGATGCTCCTAACCCTATATTTGATCAAACCCCAAATCTTATTAGGATTAATAAGCAGGTAGATCTTTCAAAAATAAAGATACCTAGAAACGCTTTATGTCCGTGTAATTCAGGTAAAAAGTATAAATATTGTCACGGCGCTTTGTAAGTTAGTTTAATATGAAAAATTGTACGTGGGATGAATATTTCATGAGTATTGCATACCTTGTTTCTATGAAAAGCAAGGATATTAGAACAAGAGTTGGTGCTGTAATTGTAGGAGCTGATAATGAGATAAGGTCAACTGGCTATAACGGGTTCCCAAGAGGTGTTTCTGATAATTTAGATAGGTATACGAATCCAGGGTATAAGGATATGATAATATGCCATGCTGAGGAGAGTGCTATTTTAAATTTATCTATAGTAGGTACTAATGCAAAAGATTGCAGAATGTATACGCCGTGGGTTCCATGCTCCAGGTGTGCGAGGCTTATAATACAATCTGGCATTAAGGAGGTCATTTTTGACCCAAATTTTCCAGGAAATAAGGTAGTGGATGATTGGTCTGAGAGCATTGCTGTTTCAAAAGAATTGTTTAAGGAATCTGGAATCACTCTCAAAGGTTTTACAGGTACACTGATAAAAACAGAAATACTATATAAGGGTGTGACCTATAGCATTCTTTAATGCATAAGGGGGTAAAGGTTATATAGCCGTTCATATTGCGCTTACGTATTTAAGATTGCAAATAATTGGCTGTAATGCAAGCGGTATAGTAATATGGTATAATATCAGGTAAAATAGCTATTTCTATTTTGATATTGTTCTGGTTGAGTATAACGTCATAGCCCTAGCCTCAAATGCCTTCATCACCTTATTGCATGCCTTTAAGAAAAATATACTAGCAACCTTATTTAATATCTTATTTTTGAATTGTAGGGAAATCTCAAATGTAACCTCTGTTCCACCTACTACTCGCTGTAAATGCCATGAGCTGCGCATAGACTCAAAAAGATCACTCTCTGATGCTATATTAATCGTAGCAACATCTTCACCATGTTTCTCAAAAAAAACTTGAGATATATAGCTTTCCTCAAAAGTAGCAAATGATATGGTCATTTGTGCCTCTAAATAGCTACCGAACCTCCTTAACACGTTTGCGTCCTTACACCAAGGTAGAAAATCTTTATAATGATCAACATCGAGTAATACATTATATAGATGCTCAACAGGCATATCCATAACAGTTGTTATGCTCTTCTTTAACATATGTTTTTAGAGTTTAATATACGGGGCAAAGGCACATACATACAAAGTCGATTATTGCTAGGGCCAATGACGACCAAAGGTTTGTCTCTATCATACAGCTTTAGCTATATAAAATCATCAAATCCTTGATGATGAATCATAAAACTCAATAGCTAGGTCCAGCTTTGCTTCAAGCGTTTCAACTTTTGTTAAGAGTTTTTCTAATAAATTCTCAAAACCGCCCTCACAACTTGCAATGTGTATAGATTGCATTAGCGTCTCCAGCTCTCCAAATAGATTTTTCACATTTAGGATATAAGATTTAGTGTTTGTAGTATAGTCCATACCAATCAAACTATCAAAATCCAACATTAAAGTTTCCATTTTATTCTCGAGAACAGAATCCATAAAAATTAATAAACCTGAGATCTAGCTTCCCTGTCGGCCATTTCGTTGTAAAAATCTCCACTATGCGCTTTAACCCATTGCCACGAGAGTAGCAGATTATTGGAAAGATCGTGCAACTCTTTCCAAAGATCTATATTCTTAACAGGGCTGCCAGCTGAGGATTTCCAGCCGTTGACTAACCACTTTTTAATCCAGACAGTGATCCCGTTCTTTAAATAAGCACTATCAGTGCATATAGAGATTGCAGCTTTAAGCTCACCAACAACCCTTAATCCCTCTATAGCAGCTTTTAGTTCCATCCTGTTGTTTGTAGTATGGTCTTGCGAACCTTTTACAACTCTAACGACACCATCTTTAGATACAAGAACAGCTGCCCAACCGCCAGGGCCCGGATTACCAGAGCAGGCACCATCGCAGTAAATCCTTAACTCCATCACTCATTGACAAAACAAATACACATAATTTGAGCAAAGGCCCAGTATTACTACAAATAGTGTAGAAAAATTTTTACCAAATACAAGTAACATAATGCATGTTTATGAAAGACACTAATACCCCTTTTGAAATAATTATATTATCAAAATACTATACGGCAAAAATACACTAATCATAAGACACAATAGCTTCATTTATATTATGCACAAAACCAACAATATCGCTTATCGGTTCATTTTCAAGGAGGCATGCTTGGCCAAATATTAGGCCTGCAATGCGTGCAGCTTTCTCATCTTCACCATTATTACAAAACTTTAATAACTTTTTGATTACTTGATGATTTGGATTAATTTCCAGTATTTTTAATGACCTACTTACTATGTGTTTTTGCTCTGCCAATATATTCTCCATTCTCGGGCTCATATGCCCTTCCTGTATAGATAAGCATGCGGGCTCACTTATAAGCTTGGTTGAGATTTGTACATCCTTTACCTTCTTATCAAGGAAACCTTTTAAGTAATTGATTAAGGTTTCATCATCGTTATTTGCCCTCACTACCTCAGAATCAAGTTTCTGAATACCATCTAAATCTATGCTAGAGCTTGTTACTGATCTTAGTGGATGATTCTTATATTGATTAATAACATTAACCCAAAAATCATCTACATGACCATTGAGGAGTAATACGTCTATGCCCCTTTTCTTAAAGCCATCCAGGTGTGGTGAATTTTTTAAAGAATGAAGGTTAGAATGACCAGTTATATAATATATTTCATTTTGTCCATCCTTCATGTTCTTAATATATTCTTCAAGAGAGATCATTTTATCCTGTAGATTATGAAATACGCATAGATCAAGCAGTCTTTCCTTCTCTTCTAAGGCTCCTTGACACAACCCCTCTTTGATGACATCTCCAAAATTGGACCAAAACGCTGAAAACCCTTCTGTATCCTCATTCTTTTTCTTTTCAAGCGAAGACAATATCTTGCTCACTAACGATTTTTTTATTTTATTAACTATACTGTTATTTTGCAGAGTTTCCCTACTAACATTAAGTGGTAGATCATCAGAATCTACTATTCCCTTCACGAACCTCAAGTATGAAGGTAAGAGCCCTGATTCTTCATCTGTTATAAATACCCTCTTTATAAAAAGTTTGACTCTTGACTTAGCTTGTGGGTGCAGAAGATCATATGGCTTGTCATTTGGTATAAATAACAGGCTCTTATATGAGACATTTCCTTCGATATTGTTATGTATTATAGCAAATGGTTTTCCAGGCATATAATATATATGGCTGTAGAAGCTTTCATACTCTGCTTCAGATACAGTATTTGGGCTTTTTACCCAAATTGCATCCTCTTTGTTGAGCCTTACCTTCTCTTCACTATCGATAAAATTGATTGGAAATAAAATGTGATCTGAATAAGTTTTAACAAGATGCTGGATCTTATACCTTTCCAAAAACTCTACTTTAGATTCTTTGAGCTTAAGTACTATTCTTGTTCCCCTCTTGAGCGTAATATCAGACTCATCGACAGAGAACCCATCTTGCCCATCAGATTTCCAAACATAAGTCTTTTCTCCATTCGATGAATGTACGGCAACATTTTCTGCGACCATGAAGGATGAATAAAACCCAACACCGAATTGGCCAATCATATTGGTAGCGGATTTTAACTGCTCAATAAACTTTTGTGTTCCTGAAGTTGCTATACTACCTAAATTATTAATGAGCTCTTCACGGCTCATGCCTATTCCATTATCCTCTATAATCAACGTATTGTTTTTATGATCAGTTGATATATTAATCTCTAAATTATCTTCTACTTTTCCTTCCTCCAGGAGGGTATACCTCAGTTTTTCACATGCATCAGAAGCGTTTGATATTAGCTCCCTTAGAAAAATATCCTCATTCTTATATACAGAGTGTATCATCATCTGTAGGACCTTGCCTACCTCTGCAGTAAATTGCATCTTCATATAATTTTTACAAGAATAAAAGCTTAAGCACTACTTAGTGCGCAGAGGGCAAATATCAATACCTAGATAGAGAATTAGATAAAGAAATTTATATAATTAAATCTTAACAATGTATCTATATTAATTATTTTTGCCTTTTTTGATTAATAGGTTGAATTTGATAGTATTTTTTATACTATCGGTCATATATGTAGTTTAAATTACAAATGTGAACAAATATATCAAAGCATTATTAATTGCCGCTACTACAGCTAGTTATTGTTATGCAGATATCATTGATGGAAGGTATGGTGTGAATCAGGTTTTTTGTATAGGGTCGCGTAATCCGTCCATGCCTCAACCAGGGTTGCCATTTGTGTTACACAACTTGCAGGGGCCATATAAAGATGATTGGACGCGGTATAACATACCAGCAGGTGGCTATGTTGGGGTGGTTTATACTGGAAATTCAACATGGCCTGTAGGTCTACGCCTGTACAAACAAGATGGCACCATAGAGGAAATTTCAAACAGTGGGAAGATATATGGGCTAGAGCATGACGGATTTTTCTATATTATAAACTCAGTCAGTACTGGTCATGGATTTGCCTGTGCTCATAGCACATTTATATCAAACGCACAAGGACTTAACTATGGTGATAGTGCATCATATATCACCACAAGCGGTACAGCAGCATCACTTGCAGACCTAAATGCATATCAGGCAACAGATAGAATCCTTGGGCCAGGAGAGATAGTCTTGCCAAGAATAAATTATACACTTTTAGATATAATAAAGGCACAAAATAACAGAAAAGCCTATGGAGTTGCGAAACTCCTAGACTTCTCAGTCGATTTTCTAGATGCTGAAGTGCAGCAAGCATTTGCAAGTATAAAAATAGATAATGAGGCTACACCGTTTGCAAATGTATTGCCTTCTGAATTGGCCCAAAAAGTTATCTCAGAGGCACTTAATCAACTAGTACCTATATATGTTATTAATGATGCAATGCTAGATGTGGCAGAGGAGGCATACTATGCTGCTAAATCTAGAAATTCTCTTCAAAGAATATCAATCCAAAAAGAATTATGGGTTGAGCCGCTATACACAGCTTCATCACGTGATGATCAAGGCACAACGCCTGGTTATGATATGAAGGCAAGGGGCCTTATCTGTGGCTTTGATACTAAGCTATCAGAAAAAATTCTAGTTGGTTCTGCATTTTCCTATATGGCGGCAGATATTAAGGATAACAGAGGGAAGGATAAGGTAGATTCTGGTATTTATGATATCATTTTATATGGAAGCTGTGCAATTACTCCACAAAATGAGATCAGCTTTACCTCAAGCTTTGCAAATGTAAAAAGTAGCACATCAAGGCCAATTACTATATCATCACTAGAAAGAGTAGCTACGGCAAATCATGGTGGTTTTGCCATCAGCGCTGGGGCAAACTTCATGCATACTGCAAATATAAAAAGGAATTTTAACTTAAAGCTAGGTGCGGGTATTGATTATCACCATTTTAAAAGTGATGAATATACAGAAAGTGGTGCTGGTTCACTGAATCTCAAGATGTATTCCCAAAATATGGAAAGGTTTATACCATCTGTTACTATTGGTGGATGCTATAACCTCTCAGAGAATCTCTCGCTGGAGGCGGGCTTAGGGGTTGCGTGTAATATACTGAGCGGCCAATCTAATGTTAATGCAGCGTTTATAGGGGTTGATGGCACAGATACAGAAACCACTAAATTTACTACAGAAGGGCTGTCGCAGCCCTTATTATCTGCAAAAACAGGTATAGCAATTACATATCAATATAACAACCGCATAAATGTCTCTCTTGGTTATAATGGTGGTGTTTGGAGTGGTGATTTGAGCGAAAAGACCGTGTACTTTAGGGCTGGTATAAAGATTTAGTTTTATCAACTAAAAAGGCATTGGATATTTTATATACAAGGCTTTTTTGGGCCCTCTTTACAGCATATTTAGGTATTATAATTTGTATTTTATTTTGTACTGTGGTAGTCATCTCAGTTCTGGTTTATCGAATCTGTATATATGCTAAGCTCAATCAGGTCTGGGTTGAATAATTGGTTTGTTAAGGCCATGCTAATTGTTGTGGCCGTTCTATTTCTGCTCTCTGGGTTTATAGGTTTTCTTAAAGGGAAGGATTTAGCGTTTAAAATAGGCCATGTAGAGTATTCTATGGATGAATGGAGGAGGGTACTAAAAGCTAGGCTAGAGCAATTAAGGATGAATCATATTGAGCTTGCTAAGCAAGACTATGCGACACTAATCAGTAACCCATATATTATACAAGAGGTATTTAATAAGTTTGTGGTTTCGGAGCTGCTTAGGATAGAGGCGAAGAATTTAAATATAGAAATTGATGATGCTACAGCCGCTCGTGCAGTTGTTGAGGCAATGCCGCACTTAGTAACAGATGGAAAATTTGATACAGAGAAATTCGAATATATGCTCAAAAATATAGGCCTTTCAAGGGAGGCTTTTATGAACTCAGTCAAAGAGCAAATCGCATCTGGTATTATCTCAGAAGTGTTTTATTCTGTGCCATTACTAGATAATGCTTTTATAGAGCAAATAGTCTTTGCTAACCATATGCGTAGAAAAATCAAAGTATTTGAAATTGATTACTCTAAAATCGAGGCCGTACAAGAAGCAACTGATGATGAGCTAAAGCTTACATTGAAAAAAAATCTAGCGCTTTTTACCGTGCCCGAAACAAGAAAAGTTTCTATACTCAGGATGCCTGCTGAATCGCTTGTGGATGTAAAACAGATAGTTGTTGAAGATCAAGAGATAAAACAGGCATATGAAGCTACCAAGAGTAAATTTGCTACTCCAGAACTTAGAAAGCTACAGGTTTTGAGGTTTCAAAATAAAGAAGATGCAATAAATGCTCATAAAAGTAGTGATTCTTTTGTGCAGATAGCGGCAAAATACAAAATTGAGTATGAAAAAAATCCTGAATATATATCTGCAGCTGACCTTAGTTCAATGCTATATAACGGGGCAGAAAAGGATGTATTTATGATTGAGGTTGGTTCAAGGAGCGCGCCTATATTAACGCCTACAGGTTGGGTGATTTTTAATATTGTTGACTCTATTAAAGGAAAAACCAAGGATTTTAACTCTGTTAAGGAGGAATTGAAGAAATATGTATTCGATCAAAAGTATCTAGATATTTTTAATGATAAGATTGAGGAAATAGAGCAGAGACTTGAATCTGGCGTTGGAATGAGCGCCATTGCAAAGTCATACGCGCTTAAAGTGCAGACTGCATATATATCAGATGCTAATCGCTTCAGCGATGATGCTATACAGAATGCTGCAATAGCCACTCCGAGGGGCGAGGTATCTGCTATCAAATATTCAGATAAATACAATGCCTTTATCTTGAAGGTAGATGAGATAGCTGCTGCATATGTCAAAGATTTTCCTAGCATTAGAAAAGAACTGATTCCGCTTTATGAGCAGGAACTCAAAAAACAAAAAGCACTTGACTTCATGGCGTCTTTTAGAAAAAGGATGATATCTGAGAACATCGGGATAACAGATATACCAGCTGAAAGAAAACTCGCACCAGCGCATATCCATATCTTTGAAAAGGACATAACAATTTCACAAGAGGGGGCAAAAAATGATCCTGTGATACCTAGTAATAATCTCCTAGAATTATTTGCAACAGAGGTTGGTGATTTTTCGCAAGTATTTGAAAAGAATGGTAAAGTTATGATGATACGTATACTTGCGGCTCTGCCAGTAGAAGATGGTTATAAGCAAACATTAGAAAATGTTATTTCTTCGGGGGCGTATGACACTGTTATGAAAAATATACTGTTTTCTAGCTATATAGATATTTTGAAGAAGAGGTATCCAGTGGAGATTATTAAGCTGCATGATTAAATTCGAGAAAGTAGCCTCTTTGGGGATGGCCAGGGCTGGTCTTTTAAAGACCGCTCATGCCATAATTGAAACTCCTGTTTTTATGCCAGTTGGGACTTTAGGTACAGTGAAGGCAGTGACGCCACAAAGCATCAATGATACTGGTTCTAAGATAATCCTATCCAATACGTATCACCTAATGCTTAGGCCTGGTAGTGAGCTTGTAGAAAAGGCTGGTGGCTTGAAAAAGTTTATGGGGTGGGATGGCGCAATACTGACAGATTCTGGCGGCTTCCAAGTTATGTCACTCTCTTCGCTTAGAAAAATTAAGGAAGATGGCGTTATATTTCAATCTCATATTGATGGCTCAAGGCACTTACTATCGCCTGAAAAATCAGTTCAAATACAACATTCTCTGGGAAGTACAATCACAATGGTGTTGGATGAATGTATTAAATATCCATCTACATTCCAAGAGGCGCAGAGCGCTATGTTACTCTCTTCAAGATGGGCAAAAAGGTCGTTCGATGCATATATAAAAAGAGACGGTTACGGAATATTTGCAATAGTGCAGGGCGGTCAATATATGGATTTGAGGTTGGAATCTGCAGAGCAGTTGAAAAGTCTATGCTTTGATGGCTATGCAATTGGAGGCCTAGCGGTTGGGGAGCCGCAAGATTTAATGGTAGAGGTGCTGCGTTATACAACGCGCGTGCTACCAGAAAATAAACCAAGGTACCTTATGGGTGTTGGTAAGCCAGATGATATAATAAAGGCTGTACAGCAGGGGGTTGATATGTTTGATTGTGTGCTGCCTACACGTTCAGGAAGGAACGGGCAAGCTTTTATCACTGGGGGTAGTCTTAATATTAGAAATTTGAAGTATAGAGAGGATTTTTCGCCGCTAGATGAGCTATGTAGTTGCTATGCATGTAAGAATTTCACAAGGTCGTATATAAGGCATTTGGTGAAATCAAATGAAATACTTGGGGCTATGTTGCTATCATTGCATAATTTGCAACATTACCAAGACTTAATGAAAAAAATAAGGCACAACATAATAAATGGCGTTGATCTTGGTGCATTATTGTAGCCTTTTGATGTAGTTACTGCATCATTAAATTGTTACTGTATTATAAAACGAGCTTTACGGCTGTTGTATGCTACAGCTTGAGGTGCAGTTGTTTAGATTGCACCATATGTTGTGGGTATAGCATGGGCAATAAAAC
>NZ_JAJBJB010000300.1 GCF_021811845.1 Candidatus Cyrtobacter zanobii
GTATTGAAAGATAAGGTATCGCAAAAGAAATAAACAGAAAAAGTACAAGCCATATTCTTTAAGTAAGAATAAGCCTTCATCAGAGAAGCCTACAGGAGATATATTTAGCAAATACATCAGCTTCTATCCATCCGGAAAGAACGATATTGAAATGCTAGATGAGAAATTTGCAAAAGAGTAAGTATCGATCAATCTTAAAGCATATAGTTCAAGCAGAGAAGACTTGCAGAGCTATCCTATGACTGAAGGAAAGCTCAAATCACTTATCAAGGAAGGACTTAAAGAAGCTCAGCAAGAGCTCAAAGACGAGAATAAAGAAAATGAAGAGCAACAAGTCTTTATTGAAAATGCAAAGCCCAAGTACTACGAAGTTTATACTGATCTCTCGAAAATTGTTCAAGAAGTTCAAGGCAAATTTAGCATCGATGTAGACAACAGAAAGCTTAACAATGAAGAACAAAATATTGTAATGC
>NZ_JAJBJB010000008.1 GCF_021811845.1 Candidatus Cyrtobacter zanobii
AATGTCTTGGGATTTCTGCGTATCTTGGTGTATCTTAGGGACATGGAGATCCTCTTTGATCAGTAAGTCTCCATACCTTTTATACATATTTTAACAAAATTCATACTTACGCAGCAGGTCTATTACATTAATTATTGCGCTTTTACATATTACGTTAGGATTTACAGCATGCAAAACATGTATATTGAGCTTCTTTGAGATTTTTTGCATAATACCTGGTTATATACATCTTTTGGGTGCGCATACACCACCAGATGATGCATTTACTTCACCAATGCCATTTATGGCGGCCTTAGCATTTTTGTTGCTAGTGCAGGGCATGTATGCATTTTGCTCTTTTGCGTCAAGCATTGCCTCTATAATTGCAACTGGCAGCTTTGCTACTATGGACCTTGCGCCTATAGCCCAGGCTTCTAACCCTGTTACTAATATATCAGGCGCTGTTGCAGGCGCGCTAGGAATCGGTAGTGCATCGATGCAGGCAAGGAGCCATGATAGAGATCAAGATGCAAGAAGGAATGATTCTAGCTCAGATAAACCTAAGCCAGAGGGTGAACCTAAGAGGCCAGGAGGTGGCGATCAACCAAAGCCAGGAGATGGACCAAAGCCAGGAGATGGGCCTAAGCCTGGGGATGGGTCTAAGCCAGGAGATGGGCCTAAGCCAGGAGATGAGCCTAGACCTGGGGATGAACCTAGACCTGGAGATGGGCCTAGACCTGGGGATGAACCAAAGCCAGGGGATGAACCTAGACCTGGAGATGGGCCTAGATCTGGGGATGAGCCAAAGCCAGGAGATGAACCAAGGTCAGGAGATGAACCTAGACCTGGAGATGGGCCTAAACCAGATGATTCAGATGCAAGGCGTAATGATGATCAGATCGGTCACGACCTTCCTAATGAACAGCCAGTTGTTGATGATAGGAATGTGCAACAAGATAATGTTCAGCAACCTGAGGTACAGCAGCAGGATGTACAGCAGCAAGATGATGTATTACATGATCCAAGAGGTGGCGATGCGCAGCAAGAAGAAGCAAGGGTAGACCATAATGTCCAAGATGACCGTGCCCAACCAGGGGCTCAAGAAGCACATCAACCAGAACAACCTGAAGCGAAACCAGTGGAGGAACCTCAAGCAAATCAGAAGGATGATGCGAATGCAAGGGATGATGGGCTGCACGATCCTAGGGTATCAGAGGTGCAGGATGGTGCAAATGCCTCTGGGCCACAATCTGATCAACAACAGCCTGATCAGCCACAAGTCGATAACAATGGCCCTCAGGATGATGCCAATAGGCAAAGACCTGATGATGGTGCTGTGCAAAATGTAGGTGATCAAGATGTTGGTGATCAGAAAGTAAGCTCTGATGCTAGTGCTCAATCAAAGCAGGATCAGAGCGTTCAAGGCCAAGATGTCGATGGTGAGCAAGTTGACCATAATAAGGTTATTAATAGAAATAGTGTTGATAATAATAATGGGTGAGTATGGTGAGGCTCTTAATATACGTACTTCTTTTCTCTTTAATGACGCAGGCAGCATATCCAGATTGTAGTGGTGGTGAAGGGCATTGTATACACGCAACTGATTTTGGTGTTGGAAGTACATTATGCATACCAGCCAATCCTCGTACTCTTGTGAGATCTGTGCCTAAGGATCAGCAAATAGGTCCATGGTCAGATAGTGGTGTTTTTACAAGGGGAGATCCAGTTGATCAGCTAGATCAAGCTAGTGCTGGTCTTGTTGTATCAGTGAGCGGTAGCTGGTACCCTTGGGGTAAGTTAAATAATATTAAGCGCTGTGATATGGTTGCATGTGCTCCAAAAAATGAGACTCATAAGATTTGTTGGCCGAAGGGTATTGTTGTAGATGATAGTAAAAATGCACAGGGAGATGCTAATGTTCCTTGTTATCTTACAGATGGGTGGGGTTTATATGGGTTAATTGCGCTTGTGCAAAGTAATGGTACATATGCCGATCCGAATATATTATCAAATGCAACAACACTTCCGCATTCACTGTTTAGAACTTTTAGAATAGATCCTATTGGTGATGCTAATCAGAGCCAAAGTGGTGATGAGATATTTTACAAGTTAAAATATACGCAGCAATGCGATGAATCTGGGTGCAAAAAGGATATACACAGAGAGGGTGGTGAATATGTGATGAGGGGTAGGTTGTTTTTTAAAATCGTAGATAAACACTATGAGGATAATGATGGTGAATATTTAGTAAATGTAATAACTGGTGTTTATACAGAGAGGGGTTTTATTGAGGAAGCCGTTAAGGTTATTGAGGAGCATATTACAAAAATGTCCATAAAGTTAAGAGATACAATTACTAAGGACATAAAACTTATTACAATGGTTAAAGTATTATTAAGCTTATATGTGATGTTTACAGGTGTAGGCTTTATGATGGGGGTGATTAAGATGCAGCAAAGTGAGTTCGTAATGAGGCTTATCAAAGTTGCCATAGTCTCAACAGTGATATCAGATACAGGTTGGGACTTTTTTGATAAATATCTTTTTTCATTAATTAAAGGTGTTGCTACAGAGGTCTCAAGTGCATTTATAAAGGCAACTCTCTTTTATGAAGATGGAAGGCCTATATACCATATGCCAGATACCGCAACGCCGCTTACTATATATGATACTGTATTGAAGATTTTTACCTCTACACCAATACATGCGAAAACATGGTCTCTACTTTTTTATCAGTGGAAGTTATATTGGATACCATGCTTCTATGCTGGTTTTATCTTTATAATTGTAGCTGTATTGAGATCGGTTGTTCTTTACGCAATAGTTATCATGCAATGGGCTATATTAATGCTAATTGCGCCAATATTCATTCCTATGGTTTTATTTAAATGGACAAAAGAGCTGTTTGATACGTGGCTGAAGCAATTAATATCGTCTGCTATGCTATACCTACTGCTTTCTGCTAGTTTAGCGCTTATGATGAGGATAATTTTTGGTCAAATCACAGATTTATTATCATATAAAGTGTGTTGGGAAAGTGTATGGCGGTTTGAGGTATTAGGCCAAACTATAATAGATTTAAAATTCTGGACTCCTAGCTCGGGCACTGAGTTTTTAAATGCGGTAACACCAATAAATTTCTTGGCTTTTATTATAATGGCGATTGTCTTTTATAATTTTATCCAAAACATACCGCAGTTAAGTGATGTACTTTCTGGTTCGCCTAGAATGCCTTCAAGTTCAATGCAAAGTTCTGTGGAGGGGCAATTTAATGAAAGCTTTGTAGGAAAAATTGGCGCAGGTCTTCAAAAAGAGATAGGGAAGTATAATCCTATTGGTATGGCCCTTGATAGCAATAAGGTGACTAGGAGCGCTGTAGGTGCATTGCATAAAGCTGGGAATATTGCTGATACCGTTGATAAAAAATTAAGTTGATAAAAATTAAGCTTTGACTCTTGATTTTTCTGCACTACAAAGCTTTGTGTTGCCTTGAATTTATTAGATGTTATCAAGTAGAGATATATCACAAATTGATTTCATTATACTGATCTTAATTATTGTGATCACTATATGTATAAGTAATATTAAAGCGAAAAACAGCGCAGTTTCTGATGTAGTTGAGTATTGGCTAATGGGAAGAAGGTTGACGCTTCCTATATTTGTAGCGACATTAACTTCTACTTGGTATGGCGGCATATTCAGCGTGACACAAATTGCCTTTGAGCATGGGGTATATTCATTTATCTCACAAGGCGTAGTATGGTATATAGTTTATATATTATTTGCACTTTTTGCGGTTAAGAGGTTAGAGAGAGGTAGCTTAGTGAGTATACCAGATCTTATACGTAGAAAATATGGAAACAATAGTAGTATTATCTCTGCTATTATCCTTTTTGTTAAATCGCTTCCAATCACATATGCAATGAGTATGGGTGCATTTTTGCATGCTATATTTGACATTGATATGTCATTTGGCATTTTTTTAAGCTGTTTATTTGTCACAATTTCATGCCTATTAGGTGGGTTTCGTGGGCTTGTCTTTAGGGATATTATACAGTTCGGCGTGATGTATATTGGGGTTTTAAGCGTGATTTTATTTGCGATATATAAGTTTGGTGGCATATCTGAATATCTTCATTCTAATTTACCAAGTCATTACTTCTCTGTAAGTGGTAATCATAAATTCTCTGCAGTTGTGCTGTGGTTTGTAGTTGCGCTTTCCAGCGTATTTGTTAGTCCAATATTTTATCAGCGCTGTATGGCTGCAACTTCAAAGAAAGTTGCAAAATATGGAATACTAATCTCTACTTTTTTATGGGTTATTTTTGATATATGTACAGTTTTGGGTGGTATGTATGCAAAGGCAACAATACCAGATGCAAATTCTTTATATGCATACTTATCTTTTGGGCTTGATATATTGCCATATGGAGTTAAGGGTCTATTTCTTGCTGGAATTATGGCAACAACTCTCTCAACGCTAGATGCATTCTTATTTATATCAAGTTCTGTCATTGCATATGACCTTGCTCCAAAACGTTTGAGGGGATCTAAAATATTGCGCATACTTTCTACAGTGGCATGTGGCTTATGTGTATTTATCACATCTATCTTCGTTGGGGAGAATATGGAGGCTATTATTATAGCATTTGAGGTGTGTGCGTGCGCGCCGCTCATGCTTCCTGTGCTCTTTTCATATGTGTTTAAAAGGCGCCACATATTGTATGACAATCAGTGTACATTATCAATAATTCTCTGTGTAATATCTGTTTTCATCCTTATGTTCTTCCAGTATGAAATGGATTATATATTTTTGATTACCTGTTTGATAAGCCTATTATTATTTTGTATTTTTGAGATTAGGAATAATTTAATGCGTGTAAAGCTAGTTGGGTAGGAATTGTTAAATAATATAATTCTATACACTCAATAGGTATAACTACTTCGGGTAGTATAAGCAGTACTTAGTAAATATTATTTATATTATAATTGATTAGCTTAATTTTGAATTGTATGTAGTTCCAAATTAAGCTGTTGTAATGGTTCTGTCGATTAAAATATAATTTTTGATTATGCTTGCTAACATATTGAATTAGAAGTATTTATTATATTATACAACAATAAATTATTTATATTTATATGATGAAAATTATTGAGCTATGTGCTGCTGATAGTATGATTATGGGTGCTGAAGGTAATGGTACCGAACTTCCTGGTAACCATAAGGATGTTACTCCAGTTACTACCAGCCATAAATAGGTATTAAGTCTAAATTATAGCTAAAGCAATATAAAATGAGTGCATAGAAAGTAACTTTATCCAATTTAACTTAATGATAATTAAGCTATTTATAAAGTTAATATAACTTAGGTAACAGAGCATGAGATAGTTTGTAAGGCATAAATAGAGATAATTTTGCATAAATTGCCTCTATTTATTTCTCAATCTCATTTACCCCTGCTATAGCACATCACTTTTATAGCGCCTTAGCTATACATGCGCCACATATTCATTTACAGGTGATTTATCTATAAGTTTGGTATGGTGGCATCCTAACATTGTTCCAACCCTCTTCTATAGCTCATCGCATTCTATTCTTAATATACACCTAAACCTACTCATTTTATGGTTAGCTTTAGGTCTTCAATTGCTCAAGCTAGTTCTTTATACTATGTTTATGATTACTAGCCTTGCTGCTTAGTCTATTTTCAATTACTGGTCTGAAGTTTTTTATAAGCCCTTGTATTGGCCATGCTGCAGCATCACCAAGTGCACATATAGTATGCCCCTCTATTTGCTTTGTGATTTCAAGTAACTTATCAATTTCATTGAGTGCACCCTTGCCCTTTACGAACCTTGTCATTATATCATACATCCAGCCCGTGCCCTCTCTGCACGGTGTACATTGGCCGCATGATTCATGCATATAAAAATGCGCAAGCCTTGCTATCGCTTCTATTACGTCTGCATTCTTATTCATAACTATAATCCCTCCAGTACCTAATCCAGAGCCCGCTTCCCGTAGTGAATCAAAATCCATCAGTACATCATTACATACCTCTTTTGTGATCATAGGGACAGAGGAGCCACCAGGTATTACAGCAAGTAAGTTATCCCACCCACCAATTACACCACCTGCGTATTTTTCTATCAACTCCCTAAGTGGCACTGACATTTCCTCTTCAACATTGCATGGGTTATTTACATGACCAGATATGCAGAATAATTTTGTACCACTATTGTTTTGCCTACCCATAGAGGAGAACCAAGTATGCCCCCTTCTCATTATTGTTGGAATTACTGCGATAGTCTCAACATTATTAACTGTTGTAGGGCAACCAAAAAGACCAACCGCAGCTGGAAATGCTGGTGGTTTTAGTCTTGGCATGCCTTTTCTTCCCTCCAGGCTATTTAACAGTGCTGTTTCTTCTCCGCAGATATATGCACCGGCCCCCTTATGTAGATAAAGATCAAAATCTTTACCTGAGCCACAATGATTTTTTCCTAAAAAACCGTTTTTATAAGCTTCATCTATAGCATTTTGTAATACCAGTGCTTCAGAGTGGAATTCGCCCCTTATGTATATATAGGCAGATCTTGCCCTAATAGCGTGTGAGGCGATAACGGCTCCTTCTATTAGCTTATGTGGCTCCCTTCTTATTATGTCTCTATCTTTGCACGTTCCAGGCTCGCTTTCATCTGCATTAATTACAAGATATGATGGTAGTACTGGGTTTTTAGGCATAAATGACCACTTTATCCCAGTTGAGAAACCAGCACCACCTCGCCCCCTTAAACCTGATTTTTTTATCTCTTCTATGATGCTTTCTGGCTCCTGTTGCAAAAATCTTGTAGTATTAGACCAATCCTCCCTTTTCATTGCAGATTCCAGGTCCGCGCCGAGCTTGCCATCCAGATTTTGGAAAATTCTATTTGATTGCTCAATCATACAAGAAGTAGTTGTAAGTACATACTAATATAAATAAAGTATTTATACGTCTTTGGCAAAACCATAATGAGCAATAAGTGTAAAATTTACACAAAGTTAATAGAGTTCGTCTAGCCTTAGGCGTGCAGAGGCAACAAATTATGTGGCTAGTCATAACTACGCCATATTAGCATATATAAAATCCGCCATCCACTTTTATTATAGCGCCAACTATTGATTCATTTTTTAATATAAAATCCACTGTATGTAGTATTTGCTTATAATGGACAGGCAGCTTCATTAATGTGTTTTTATATGCCAACTTGTTATAATCATGTGCGCTATCAATATCGTCAATCGATACATATCCAAGTGCTATACCATTGATACGTACCTTTGGTGCCAGCTCTTGTGCCATAATTTTTGTTAAATGCTCAAATAACACTTTACTTGCGCTATATGAGAAAAACGATGAACTATTTAGTGTAGAATCTAATATATTAATGACATTCTTTAGTGCGCCGCCTAAGCGCGCTCCTTGCACTATCAAAGTTGGCGCTAGTGCATTAATCGTTAAGTGTTGATGATAATTATATACATCAAAAGAGCTAAATTTATCTCTCTCAAATAGGGCTGCATTATTTATGATTATTTCAGCGCTTGAAATGAAATTTAGAAAATCCTTTGGTAGCCCATCTTTTATTTGCAAAAAATTTAGTTGAAATGAATCCGCTTTCCTCCCAAGTGCCTCTATTCTTTTCACCAAAGTATCAATTATTTGCCGTGAGGAATTATAGTGAAGTAGCATATCGTACCCATTTTGGGCGAGACTTAAAGCAATAACCTGACCTAGCTTACTTGAAGCGCCAGTTACAAGGGCCTTTTTAGCCATACACACATTGTTAGTTACAATGCTGTAGCTTTATAACACACTATTTTTTAAATAGCTCAAAGAAATTTGATGATGTAATTTCCTGAAATTTATCAGATTTTACACCTAAAAACGATGCTAAAAACTCTACAGTATGTACAATATAGCTGGGTTCATTACTCTTGCCCCTATGTGGTACTGGGGACAAAAATGGTGCATCGGTTTCTACTAATATTCTAGATATTGGAATATTCTTAAATACATTCTTAAGTGCATCTGTATTTTTAAATGTTACAACCCCTGAGGCGGAGATGTATAAACCAAGTTCAACGCATTCCTGCGCAAATTCTAAACTGCCAGTAAAGCAGTGCATAACTCCAGTGAACCCCCTTCTTTTCATGTGTTGCCTTAAGATCTCAACGGTATCCCGTTCAGCAGATCTTGAGTGTATGATAATGGGCAAGCCGCTTTCTTGTGCAGCAATTATATGCTGTTCAAATATGTGCTTCTGCAGTTCTATATTCTGAGATTTAAAATAATCAAGCCCAGTTTCGCCGATACCAGAAACCTTTGCAAAACTGCATTTGCTTAATATCTCTCTATGATCAACTAATGCATTTTTCTCAACATTAAGTGGGTGTACGCCAACAGAGCAATACACTTGTGAAAAAGCATCAGCTATTGCCTTAATTTCATCGAACTCATCCATTGATGTGCAGATAGACTGCATCAAAGAAACTCCAGAGCCCAAGGCCCTGGAGATGACCCCTTCAAGATCGCATTTAATTTGGTTGAAGTTAAGATGACAATGACTATCTACAATCATAGATTATTTAAAAAACTTTTCCATTTCTTGTACAAGTTTGGAAACCGCTTCTATGGACTTATTCATGTTCTCTTTATCATGACCTTTAAGGTTTATGTCTATAATTTTTTCAACACCATGCTTACCGATTACAATCGGGACGCCTATATACATCCCAGTCACGCCATATTCACCGTTCAGGTATGCAGCACAAGGTAATATCCTTTTTTTATCTAGTAAATAAGATTCTGCCATCTGTATTGCAGAAGCGGCTGGTGCGTAGAATGCAGAGTTTTTCTGTAAAAGCTGTACTATCTCGCCACCACCATTTCTAGTTCTTTCTACTATTGCATCGAACTTCTCTTGAGTGAGCCAGCCCATCTCTATCATTTCAGAGATTGGTATTCCAGCAACGCTTGTATATTTTGCAAGTGGAACCATTGTATCGCCATGTCCTCCTAAGACGAATGCATTTATATCTTCAATTGAAACGCCAAGCTCCTTTGCAAGGAATAGCTTGAATCTTGCGCTATCTAAAACGCCAGCCATGCCAATAACCATTTTATGTTCAAGCCCACTTAATCTGTGAAATGCATACACCATAGCATCTAATGGATTCGTAACTATTATTACAAACGCATTTTTTGCATGTTGTTTGATACCATCTGCTACAGTCTTCATAATACCAATATTTGTTTCAAGAAGATCATCTCGGCTCATACCAGGTTTTCTTGAAATACCAGCAGTGACTATCACAACTTTAGCACCTTTAATATCTGCATAATCAGATGTGCCTATAATATTGACATCATTGTATGACATGGGAAGTGTATGCTCTATATCAAGTGCTTTGCCTTTTGCATAATCGGCTGTTTTATCTAAAAGAACTATGTCCCTAGCCAGTCCCTTAAGTGTAATTAGATGTGTTAAAGTACCACCTATATTTCCACCACCTATAATCGCTACCTTGCTTCTTTCTATACTCATAAAGAAAAAACCATTAAAAATCTAATACTGAAAATCGTATCAGTAAATTTATAGATTGGCTACCTGAATTCTGCTATGGTCATCAAGAGTAGTATAGTAGGTGTGTTTTATTAACCAATATAGATATTTGCAGAATCTATTTAGTGCTGAAAGTAAATGATGTTCGTACTAAGAGGTATGTGACAAATTGCATCGATGAACGCGTCACATATGTTCCTATTCAGCTTTATGAAATTTAATTAGCATAAAATGAGTAATTTATTCTTGCCTTTACGATCTAAATAGATATATTGGCCTCCGCTGTATTTGGTATACAGGGCGATTAGCTCAGTTGGTAGAGCACTTCGTTTACACCGAAGGGGTCGGCAGTTCGAGACTGTCATCGCCCACCACTGGGTTTAGGTTGTGCTTTTTTCTTGTGCTCCTCACCCTTTTATGCTACAGCACTTATCTTGTGGGGATGTAGCTCAGCACGGTTAGAGCACCGGCCTGTCACGCCGGGGGTCGCGAGTTCGAGTCTCGTCGTCCCCGCCACATTTTTTATGCCTTGCGCATCATCGTTCATAGGTACTATAGCAAAGTAGAATTGGGTTTAACGCAACTCACCAGGCTTTTTGTTTAGGCCGTGCAGAGTGCTGTACAGCTTGCCTTTCTCATGAAACTGCTACTGTGCTGCAAATCATCATGCTGAAGTATAATCAGTGTTTTTATTACAGGTAGAATTGGAAAGGCTTCACTGTCAGTACTAGCTTTGCATACAGAGCTATTTTATGCAGGCTTATAAATATAATAGAATACTGAGTTAGAGCATAGAGTTAAGTATAAGGTGTTTAAGTTTAACTATTTTATATTTTTATGATAGTTAACTTAATATAAGTTAACTATTTCGCAAATTGCGCTTATCAAATACGATTAATAATCGTTAATTGTTAATATAAAAAGAGATATATGAGGAGATATATGAAGGGGCTGCTTTTTTTATCTAGCTGGGCAATATTAATTTCTGGGTGCTCTAGCACTGTTGTGATACCAGAAAGTGGCGATGGTAAGCATCAGGTTATCTCGGCATCTAGTAGACGGTCTGATGCTCTTGCAGATGGTGTGAAGGAGGCCGAGAAGTATTGTAAGAAGAAAAAACTTGTAGCAAGCATACTAAGCTCAGATGTGGAGTATAAAGGTGATATAGATCCAACTGCAAAACAGGCTATTGCATCTGCAACAGCTGCACTTGCCCGTGTAACTGGTTCATTTTCGAGTGTAGATACATCTGAGGATTATGAGGCAACAATAATATTTACGTGTAAGTAGTATATAGCGCTAATCTGGTAAAGGACTCCAGTAAGTTGTGTTTTTATATAGAGTTCTTAAGAATATGTAAGGATTAGTGTTATGCTTAGCGCGTAGCAATGGTATTTTTATACATACCTTTTGATATATGAGGTTTGTGATGAGAGAATTGCGTGCGTTGTGTTAAAGGTAAAGAAAATTTATATTTAAATTGAAACTATAGTGATTCATATGTAACATCCCGCTTTGATTCTATTGTGAACTTGTTATGTCGTTATTAGAACCTAGGGCGTTCTATAAGCCTTTTCAGTATCCGTTTGCATACGATGCTTGGCAAATGCAGCAGAGGATACATTGGATGCCTGAAGAGGTTTCTATGGCAGATGACGTTAGGGATTGGAAGCACTCTTTAACTGAATCTGAGCGACACCTACTCACTCAGATTTTTAGGTTTTTTACCCAGGCCGATATAGAGGTGAGCAACTGCTATATGCAGAGTTACGGTAAAGTGTTTAAGCCGAAGGAAGTGCAAATGATGCTTGCTGCGTTTTCAAACATCGAAACTGTGCATATTGCTGCGTATGCACACCTGCTGGATACCGTAGGCATGCCAGAGGTTGAATATCAGGCCTTCCTAAAATATGAGGAAATGAAGAATAAATACGATTATTTGCAGCAATTTAACGTAGAAACGAAAATTGATATAGCAAAAACTCTTGCTGTTTTTGGTGCATTTACTGAAGGGTTGCAGTTGTTCGGATCTTTTGCGATGTTGATGAATTTCCAAAGATTTGGGAAAATGAAAGGTATGTGTCAGATTGTTGCATGGTCTGTGAGGGATGAAACGCTCCATATAGATTCGATAACGCACCTATTTAGGATTTTCATAAATGAAAACCCAGAGGTGTGGTCAGATGACTTGATAGCGTTTCTTTATAATGCATGTAGAACCATAGTTACGCTAGAAGATGCTTTTATAGATCTTGCATTTAAATTTGAGGGGGCTATAGAGGGTATAACTGCACTAGATGTTAAGCAATATATAAGATTTATTGCAGATAGAAGGTTAAATCAGCTTGGCTTAGGTAGTATTTTTAACATAAAGAAGAATCCGCTGCCATGGATGGATGAGATTTTAAACTCACCTGAGCATGCAAACTTCTTTGAGACAAGGCCCACAGAGTACGCAAAAGCTGCAACAAGGGGCACTTGGGATCAAGCTTTTGAATATCATAAAAATGTGAATATATAGTCCATGGCCAATGCTAAAGGGTCTGCAAAATCTTTTATTAAGAACACGTTGGTTGTTGCAATAGCAACGCTATGCTCTAGGGTTGCGGGGTATATACGTGATGCATTTTTTGCGTTTTATTTTGGCACTAGTCATATAGGAGAGGCTTTTATTGCCTCATTCAGGTTTATGAACTTATTTAGGGTAATGTTGGGTGAGGGGGGTTTTAGCTCTGCATTTGTGCCAATTTTTTCTAAAAAATTTAAAAGTGATACCAAGCAGGCACTCTCCTTATCTTCAAATATTCAATCAATATTGTTGTTGATAACAATTACTTTAGTGGGTTTATCAATTTTTTTTATAGAAGATTTAGTAAAATTTCTCACGCCTGGATTTTTTGATAATCAGCATAAGTTTCTGCTTACAATAAGCCTTTCTAAAATCATCTTTATTTATGCAATCTTTATCTGCTTATCTGCGTTTTATGGTAGTATGTTGAATAGTGTAGGGTCGTTTTTACCTTTCTCTATAACGCCGATTATACTAAACTTATCGCTGATACTATCTTTATATTTTTTGCACACTGAAAGTAAAGCCTATGATGCTGCATACGGCGTTTTGATCTCTGGTATAATAGAGTTATCGTTTTTAATATATTTCATGCGCAGAAATATGATACTGCCTAAAATGCAGTTTCCTAAAATTGATGGTGAGGCAAAACAAGTCATTTCAAAGGCATTTAATTGCGTTGTTAGTGCTGGAATAAATCAGATCAACGTCTGGGTAAATATGATGCTTGCATCTAGTATATCAGGAGCCCTTTCATATATTTATTATACAGATAGGTTAATCCAACTGCCGCTTGCGATAATCGGCACTTCTGCTGCGACTGTTTTATTGCCGCGCCTCTCTATCCAAAAGGATAAGTCAAGCAATGCTGCAGTCAATTTTGTATTATTTTTTATTATACCTGCAAGTTTTGCTTTATTTGCATTTTCTAATGAGATAGTAAGCTTGCTATTCGAAAGGGGGAGATTTGATAGCCAGTCCACATATAGTACGGCAGCTTTAACGCGTATTATGGCCATTGCTTTACCAGCCTACGCATTGATTAAAATATTCAACGGCTCATTTTACTCTAAAGGTGATACGAAGACTCCGATGCTTATTGCTCTAATAACTGCTGTAATAAATGGTTTTTCTGCATATTTTGGGATTAAGCTATTTGGTTACCTTGGGATTGGTGCGGCAACAGTTATCTCTTCTTGGTGTAATATATTGCTTTTATTGTTCATGCTAAGAAAAGATAACATGCACCTAATCAGAGAGTTAGGCATGAAGGTTCTATTATATATTATATGTGCATATTTTATGGTTGTTGTATCAAATTTCCTAATGGAAACATTTTTATATTATGATAGAATTGCATCTGCCTTATTTTCTTTTGTCGTTGGCGGTGTGTTTTATATAGCATTGACAGTGTCATTATTGAGGGTTTCGGTAAAATTTAAAAAAAGATGAATCAACATAAAAGTAATATAGCATTAGCTAGTCTTATACCAAATATAGTAACGCTTTTTGCGTTGTGTATTGGCTCAACTGCAATTAGGTATAGCCTTGACTTCAAATTCGAAACGGCTGTTTCATTGATAGTGATTGCTGCAATAATAGATGGGCTCGATGGTCGGATAGCAAGATTTTTGAATTTGTCTAGCAACTTTGGTGCGCAACTGGATTCCCTGGCAGATTTAGTTAATTTTGGCATAGCACCAGGTGTTACGATATACATATGGTCTTTATCCAAAATACCATATAAAGGTATAGGATGGGCAATAGTATTGTTTTATATAGTCTGCTCTGCATTTAGACTTGCAAGGTTTAATGCAGGTGCTGCAGGTGTGCATAAGGAAAAAAGTGGACCAAACATGCTATCAACGTTTGAAGGTGTTCCGATGCCAGCTGCAGCTGTGCTTTCCATGATACCAATGATGGTGTCATTTTGTGATTATAATATTGCTATATATAGTGGCGCTATTGCCGTTTACGTTATAATCGTTGCAGTACTTATGGTTAGCAGTATACCAACCCCATCTATTAAAAATATTACAATTAGCCGTAATAATTTACCTATAACGATTGCATTGTTTGGCGCGCTAATTACTGCTGCGCTGCTAGAGCCCTGGATTGTGCTACCTGCTATAGGAGTGTTATATTTAATGATGCTGCCGTTTTTTGTATACTATAGTCGAAATAATGATAAGAAGAATTGACATACTTTCAGGTATGCAGCCAACTGGCTCTATTACCCTCGGTAATTATCTTGGTGCACTGAAAAATTGGAAGAAATTTGAAGGGCATTCCAACCTTTTTTTTATAGCTGATTTGCACTCAATCACTGCAGGCAATATCAGCAAAGATTTGCATAGGAATATCATGAGGCTTGCCGCTGCCTATGTTGCAAGTGGGCTTAATTTGGATGATTGCGCTATATTTCAGCAGTCTGAGATTCATGAACACCTAGAGCTTGCGTGGGTTCTTTCATCTGTCACACAGATTGGGAAATTAAACAGGATGACGCAATTTAAAGAAAAAAGTGGTGCTGATAAGGAAGGCGCATCACTTGCACTTTTTGGATATCCAGTACTGATGGCCGCTGATATATTACTATATGGTACAAGCTTTGTGCCAGTTGGTGAAGATCAAACGCAGCACGTAGAGCTTGTGCGCGACATAGCATCGGCATTTAACATCAAGTATAATACTGATTTTTTCGTGTTACCGCAGGCTATAGTGAACGAGCAATCTGCCAGAATCATGAGCCTAAGAGATGGTAATAAAAAAATGAGTAAATCTGATGAGTCAGATTTTTCAAGAATCAATATCACAGATTCAGACGATGCGATTGCGAAAAAGATATCAAAAGCAAAAACGGACTCCATAGGAGAGATATATTTCGATAAGGAGAATAGGCCAGAGACCTCAAATTTAATTTCTATATATGCTGCAATTTTAAATATTAATATTGAGGATGCGGTGAAAGATATAGAAAGCTACAATATGTCTCAATTTAAAGAAACGCTATCAGAGGTGATTATAGGCGAGATTGCGCCAATTAGGGATAAAATCTTTTCACTTGAAAATGAAAAAAATGAATTAATGACCATTCTTAAAAAAGGAAAAGATAAGGCAAAAGATATCGCTTCGCATAACATAAAAAAGCTATATAAATTGGTCGGTTTTTCTTCTTGAACTTATTTGAGAGAGATATATAAATCAGTATGTCATTTTTTGCAGACCAAGCTTTTCAAATAACAGCCTATCTTTATCTAGAGACGCGTTATTAGCTGTTAAAAGTTTCTCGCCATAAAAAATAGAATTAATTCCTGCCAGGAAGCAGAGTGATTGTAATTCTTCCGACATTTGCTCTCTTCCTGCAGATAACCTGAGATATGAGCTAGGCATCATAATTCTTGCCAAAGATATAGTCCTCACAAAATCAATTGGATCTACATCTGGCTGCCCATCAAGCGGTGTACCAGGTACCTTAATTAATTTATTTATCGGTACTGATTCAGGCGGCATATTCATATTTGCCAAAAATACCAACATGTTGACCCTATCTTCATTTGTCTCCCCCATGCCTATAATGCCACCGCAACATACTTTAATGCCCGCATTTTGTACGTACTCAATTGTTTCTACTCTATCTTCAAAAGTTCTAGTTGTAATAATTTTCTCATAATATTTGGGCGATGAATCTATATTATGATTATAGAAATCCAGTCCTGCATCAGCTAGCTTCTCTGCTTGATTTCCTTTGAGAAGACCCAGCGTTACGCAAGTTTCTAATCCAATCGCCTTCACCTCCCGCACCATTTGGCATACCAATTCAAGGTCCTCATCCCTTGGTCCTCTCCAAGCTGCTCCCATGCAAAACCTTGTGCTACCTTCAGCTTTAGCTGCCTTTGCTGCATTCACCACATCATCTAGCTCCATGAGTGGGCTTTTTTTTATTCCAGTGTTATAATGAGCAGATTGCGGGCAATATGAGCAATTTTCTGGGCAGCTACCAGTTTTTATGCTAAGCAGTGTACTTATCTGGATAGAGTTAGGCTTAAAATTTTCTCTATGGGTTTTTTGTGCCTCGTACAATAAATCCGAAAATGGCAGCTTAAAAACTTCCATAGCGGAGTCAATATTCCATTTTTTCAAGGTATATTTAGCAATAAAATATGTTAGAGTGCTATAAAAACTATTGCAGAAAACTGCAAAGCGATGGATTATATAGATCAATAGAGCGACCAAAACAAGGTCTTATTGATTTTTCTACTAATGATTATCTAAATCTGAGAACCAATAAAGAGATTTTAGACTTTGCAGTAGAGTTGGCGCGCCAGCAAGGTGTCGGTGCTGGCGGCTCAAGGCTGCTTTCTGGTAATCATGAAATTTTTGAGCGATTTGAATCACAAATAGCCATAGATAAAAAATCAGAGGGTGCCCTAATATTTAACTCAGGGTTTCAAGCTAATTTCAGTGTACTTTCTGCTCTTTTAAATAAGGAGGCCCTTTCATACCAGGAGCCAGTATTGTTCTTTGATAGGTTAAATCATTCAAGTCTATACCAAGCCGCATTCTTAAGTCGGGCGAGGTTGGTAAGGTTCAGACATAATGATATGCAGCATTTAGAAGACTTAATGAAAGAACATCAAAGTGCAAAGCATAAATTTATTGTTACAGAAACATTATTTGGGATGGATGGTGATATATTGCCGCTAAATGACATTATCTCCATAGCGAAAAAATATGATGCCTTTTTATACCTGGATGAGGCACATGCAACTGGAATTTTAGGTGCTAATGGTTATGGGCTGTCAACAGATCATAACATGAATGAAATACCATATCTCATTATGGGCACGTTCAGCAAGGCCCTTGGGTGTGCTGGCGCATATGTTGCATGTAATAAGATAATAAGAGATTATTTGATCAACAAGGCCGCTGGATTCATATACTCAACAGCCCCAGCACCGATAGTTGTTGGCGCAGCATATAAAGCTTGGAAAATGATAAAATATATGTATAAACAAAGAAATGCATTGTTAATTAATGCATCTTCTTTGAGAAATAAGTTAAAAAGCCTAGGTTTTGATATTGGGATGTCTAATTCACATATTATTCCTATAATGCTTAAAAATAGGTTTAATTATGTATCAAAACTAAAGGGGTTTTTATCTAGTGCTGGTATTAGAGTTTCAGCTATAAGACCACCCACTTCACCGCAAGAGAGGCTGAGAATCTCTCTTTGTGTATTTCACGATGAAGAAAACGTAAATTCCTTAGTTAATATTTTATGTGATTATGACAAATCAAGTTGAAAATCCAGTAATAAATCAAGATATTTTGGCAGAAGAAGCTAAGACTCAAGCTAAAGCACAACAATCCTATCCAGGGGACTTTAGAAGTGCTTTAATGAAAAATGTAGAGCAAGCAAAGTATATAGCACAGTCATGGGGCGCTTCTACAGACCCTGTAACGAATAGTGGAGAGGAAAGTGATAGTACAAAAGCTATAGATGCCTCAAGTATAAAGATGAGGCTGCCTAAAGACGTGCTATGTAATGTATCTGGGGAACGCTCTCAAGCCATCCTTCTGCTAGATAATCATGGTAATGTGTTATTGGGTGAAGTTCTTCAATACATCTATAACATCCTTGTATATAACGGTGAGGGTGGTGTAACCCATGCGGACGATAGCCTCATACTAGGATATGGCATTGGTTCTGACATGCGCATCGTTGGAAAGATGAATATGTGGTTTGGTAGCAATGTTGAGACATGTGCGCAAGGCTTACTAAAACAAGTTATAAAGGCGCAAGAAAAGTCGGGTGATAAACCTGTTGAGAATCAAGGGCCAGCAACATATGAAAACCAAACTGGCGTAGATAGTGATAAAAATGATCAGCAACCATCACCAACCTCAGAACTATGTAATGATCCAGCAGAATCAGGATCAGAACTAGGTCTTGGTCATAATGATCCAGCATATGCTTCAACAGAAGCTGTAGCTTAATAGCAATAACTGGTTATATCGGGCTGGCTGCCCTGGCATTTTGCTTATTTGTTAAGTGGATGTCAGGGTTTGGCTTTTTTGAGAGGTGTAGTACTCGTAGTGTGGTTTGTATGGGTGTTTAATGGTTTTGGAGTTGTTTTAAAAAGGTATGTATTATTATGAAAATGATTGAGCTTTGTAATGGAGATGAGGTTATAATGGGTGGCAGCGCATCTGAGTGCGAAAAATTAGGTGGCGAAAAGCGCGGCTGATACATATGCCGCTTCCTCTCTATGCTTTAGTGTAGACGAGTAATAATATATTATAAATTGTTGTTTAAATGAAGGTTATTATAAATGAAGAATGTTGATACAGAGTATATTAGTGCGAAGTTATCAGAAAGGCTATGTGGTGTAGTTCGCCACCTAGACTCACAGAATTTTAATTCCAGAAGTAAAGATATACGCGAATATGGGAAAGAGTTAGCTGTTGTCTTGCATGGTGTTAAATATTCCACCGCAGAAGAAGTCGCCCAAGTATTTGAAAAATATTGTGTAAGTGTGCATTTTATAGTAGATAAGGGGGGCTCTGTATATACTATGGTACCAGTTGAGAAAAGAGCTTGGCATGCGGGCCATAGCCAATGGGGCAATGGTAATTCACTTAAAGAGCTTGGTATAAATTGTAATTCAATTGGTATAGGGATAGTAGGGGATGATGAGCCATGTACAGAGCAGCAAATGAAGAGCATTTTGGTGTTGTTACAGACATTAGAAGAAGAATACAAAATTGATAAACGCAATATTATCGGTCATTCAGATATAGCACCAGGCAGACAATTTAATCCAAACGGGTATTATTTTGATTGGTCGTATTTATATAAATACGGTGGCTTTGGTCTATATGCGCAGAAATTAATTGATATAAGGGATGAGAAAAGTAACAAGTATGATCTAATCTTTAAACACTTTGTTGATCTTGGTATTAGCAGTGAAAAATTAGATAAAATTGTTAGTTTATACGGTATAACAGGAACGTTATTTACAGAAGAGGCAAGCTCTGGTTCAGTGCTTGCTGTTAAAACTGCACTAAAATCTCTTGGCTACGGATATCTTGATATAGAGTCACCAAGATTTTGTAAAGCGCTCAGGATTGATCTGAATTCAGATAGTGAAAAAGTCAAAAACTTTCAGGTAGCCTTCCTTATGAAGCTCTTCAAGACACTAGATGCAGAAGAGCCTAGTCTATATAATACCCTGTATTCTAGCAAGATGGATGAAGATGGTGAGCTAGTAGCAGGCATACAATATTATGATTTTAATACGGTGAAAGCCTTTTGTGAGCGACATTATCCGATAGAGTGTGGCTTTAATGGAGGTGTAGATGGCCTTAACCTTCAAATATATTACGTTATGTCAGCTTTGCTTGAAGATGTATGTGGCAAAGAGGTAGCTGCAGCAAATGCGTCTGCTTTCTTTAATTCACTAGAACTTTGTGAAACAGAGTCTGTGGATAAGCTTCTTCCAGAATCTGGTTTAGATGCTTGAGGAGAGCTTGGTATCTGCTTTATAGCATTATATGCAGCCCTCTTGCGTGCTTGCATATTAAAAACGAGGCGCCCCAGTGTATCGTATATGTATACAGCAATAAGGGGCGCTCCCTTCTAATATGTTATAGACTGGCATAGGCTGGCTATCCGCTTATCTATGGCTATGGCGTTATAAAAGCGATTAACTTTGCAATAGTTTAATTAAGTTAAATTTGATAAAGTTGTTTTACGTATAGCATGGGCAATAAAACTTGAGACATTTTTAAAAAATAAATGAATTAGATTTCAGTCGATTAATATATAGGATTTGTCTCAACCTCTCATGCCTAAGCTATACTTAGTTTATATTGCTTTGGCTATATAGAGTGATTCGCATAGAATTTGGCACACAAAAATTGCTGTACAGTATAAAAATGAGATTTTTGCTGCGCCAAATATTATTTACTCCACTATATAATCAGCTTTAATTAACAAAAAGTGCACACCCCTTGTGTTAGTGCCAACTAAAATAGGATTTTAAATAGCGTGCAACTCATCACAGCAGATACCCATAAAAGATTAGCAATCAGGATTAGCCACCAGTAGAAAATGACCCACCACACCCACATTCGGACACGGCATTCGGGTTAATAAAGACGAACTTGGAGGAGAACTTGTCACCGACATAATCCATGACAGTACCTAAGATATGTATCACAGCGCTAGGCTCTATAAATACAGAAATGTCCGAACATATGACCTTTTCATATCTACTTTCGCCCTCATACACATAATCGAATTCATATGAAAGTCCAGAACAGCCACCTGATTTCACGCCAATCCTCAAACCTATAGCATTTCCATCATTTGCTAAGAGCTCTCTCACCCTACTAACAGCCCGATCAGAAAGAGAAATAATTGAAGGTCGCACAATAAAAACAAACAGAAAACCTACACGCCCAACCCAAGGGTCGCATCATAAAGAATTTATGATATGTTGTCTAGTCACAAACGTTACAGAGCGAGGCATTGTCTCAAAATGGAACCAAAATATTACATCTGAATGCCCTAATTATACAGCTAAAGCATCATAAAGTGGTGCCAACTTTTATCATACAAATACCTTCATTGACTCAACTTAATAAAATTACTTTTTATGTAATAATTTTATATCGCTTTAGCTATATTTGTTAAATCAGTTCTCGGAATCGCTAAAGGACGCTAGCAACACCACCAGCGTGACAAAAAAAGGCCCACGGCGGTGGGCCTACTCAAAAAAATAAAAACTTACGCAGCAGACTTGGCTACACAGAAGGCCTCTGAGGGGCGACACACGAGGGCCCACCGAGACAAGTTCCCTAACCAAAGCCCTTTACCTCCTTTCACCAAATAATCTTAATAAGCTGAGAAATATATTGATAAAATTCATATACAGGGACAGCGCGCCATATACAGCGACTTTTTGGGCAACATCACCTTCTTCTACGCCACATAAACGCACATACATATCCTTCAGCCTTTGTACATCATAAGCCGTCATCACTGTAAAGATGATGACGCACAACACAGACGTTACAAACGCGAGGGCACCACTCTGCAGAAATAAATTAATCAGCGAAGCAACAACAACACCAAGAACACCCATATACAGAAATGAGGCTATGGAGCTCAGGTCCCTTTTTGTGGCGCTGCCGTATAAACTCATTGCACCAAAAACCACTGAAGTCACAAGGAACGCCCTCACTATGCTTTCGCCCGTATAATATAAAAATATGGATGAAAGCGATAATCCCATTAGTGCTGAATAGATATATAAGCAAAGCCTTGCAGTGCTTACGCTCATAGAAGCAATGTTCGCCCCCATGTAAATAGCCATTCCAAACGGTGCAAGTATAACAAGCCATAAAAGTTGTGTGCCGAACACAGCGCTCATAAAAGCTTCGGAACTTGAAACAAGAAAGGCAACCACGGCAGTTATAGCGAGCGCCAAAGACATATTCTTAAAAATGGATACCATATAGCCCCTCAGGCCAGCATCACCTTGAGCCGCTACACCAGCAGAGGTCTTAAATTTTGTATAATCCATAACAAAACAAATAAAACAACAACTACATGGACCACAGCGTACACATTATTCCATATTTAGTCAAGCTCATAGATCTATTCTAGATGTCGGCTATTATGCAAATATGGGTAACTTTAAGACTAGAGAAAGCCTGCAATATAAAGCATTTGTGTACAGATCATTATGACGTATACAGCAAATATAAAATAGCAAAACATCATTAGACCTGCTGCGTAAGTCGTTTTTTGTTTCTGTGTTTTTTTGTCTTTTTTTTGGACGGGCTTTTGTCTTTTTCTGATGATGCTTATGCAGCAGAAAAACCATTTTTGAGATTAACGATGCCGGCGATAATGTTAAATTTGACGCCGTAATGCTTGC